>MWFF01000042.1 GCA_002071485.1 Verrucomicrobia bacterium ADurb.Bin006
TCAACGGAGGTGCGTTGCGAGTCCTCGCGGCCATTGATCAGGGGGTGGAAGGCTTCCTGGAGGAGGCGCTCCAGATCAGCGCGCCGCAGGTCGCCGTGCAATTGCAGGCCGAAGCATTAGGCTATCTCTGATTCCCCCAGAACGGCGAAATTATCGCCAAAATGTCAAACCTAAACGGTTGGCATCAAAACGAAATCCATAATACAACGACCATGAACATCAAGAATGCTCTGCTCGCCGCCCTAGCGTTGACGCTGCCGCTGGCAGGCGCGAGCGCCCAACAGTGGTCCACCAACACGCTGCCGCCCGGCCTCATCGCCTGGTGGCAGGCCGAGGGCGACATGCTCGACTCCGCCGGCTCGCACGACGGCTCCGGAAGCACCGCTCCGGCGTTCGCGCCGGGCCGTTTCGGGCAGGCCTTCCAGTTCAACGGCGTGAACCAGTCGGTTTCCATCCCGGATGGATTTGCCGACCTCGACAGTTGGACCCAGTTCACGCTGGAGGCGTGGGTGAGTCTGGACCGCATCGATGACGGACCCGGGCCGGGCCGGGGAGTCATTTCCAAGGTCGGCACGCCCGACCATCGCATGGAGGACAACTTCGGCTACCAGTTCGGGTTCGCGGCCAATGGCACGCAACTCTTCTGCATCTTCAATACGAACGGACTGATGTGGCCCGGCTTTGTGACCGCCGCCCATTTTGACGCGCCGCTGCCCACCAACGTCTGGTTTCACATCGCCGCAACGTACGACCACAACGCCGTGAAGCTGTATTTCAACGGCGTGCCGCTGGTGACCAACGTCATCGGGCCGGTGACCATCGCCAATTCGCCCGCCAGCCTGCGGCTCAGCATGGACGACAACATGAACGTGGCCTTCGCGGGCCGCATTGACGACGCCCGCATCTACAACCGCGCGCTCACCGCCACCGAGATTGGGCGCCTGGCCTTGAGCCTGGCCGGCGCCAACGGCTTCTGGGGACTGAAGACCCACGATCCGCTCTCACAGCCTCCTACCACCCTGTTCTGGTTCGATGAGAACGGGGCAAACTATCGCGAGCTGCCGCGCGTCACGCTTTCGGGCGCGGAGATCGAAGCTGACGGCTTGGCGATGTCACCGCGCGGGGAGTTGTTTGCCTTCGAGGTGAACACCGGCGGCGGTTCGCGCCTGCTGTCCCTCGATCCCACGACCGCCGAGGCCGCCGCGATTGGCCCGGTGCTGGCCAACCGCAACATCCGCGGCGCGACCTTTACCTTGTCAGGCCGGTTGCTGGCATTCGACTACGCGCTGAGGGAATTGCTCGAAATCAATCCCGTCACCGGCCAGCAGATGGGCGCCGCCGTGGCGCTCTCCGCGAACCTCAACGCCACCACTACCGCCGGCGATCTCACGCAAATGCCCGATGGCTCGCTGGTCTTTGCCTATCACGAATTCCTCTACCAGCTCGATCCCCGCACGGGGACACTGACGCAACTGCTCCGCGACGCGGCAGCATTTCCCGACGGCTACATTCCTTATTGCTGCGGCATCGCCTGCGTGCCCGGCAGCGAGCCGGCGGACAAGCTCTTCGGCTACGAGGCTTCCAAACACGATGACGTTTACCAATACCTTCCGTCCTCAGGCTTCGCGCGGCTCCAACTCTGGGACAACGTCGTGCCCAGCTACAATGCGGGCCGTGGCGACCTCGCCGGTCTGCCCGCCGCACAGGTGGAGTGGGTGAGCATCAACTGGAGCGGAACGGGCGTGACCTTCGAAACCGTGTGCCGCGGCGGCGTCTGGGCTGAGGTGATCTTCACCGACGACCTCAACGCGCCGAACTGGCAAGTCGTCCCCGGCACGGCCGGTTGGGTGCGTTACACGCCCGGAACCATCGCCACGCCGATGACCTGGACCAATCTCCCGGCAAACGCTCCGCAACGCTTCTTCCGCGTGCGGGTGAAGTGAACCGACTGCCTAACCTCGACTTTCGGACTACGCCAGAGCTGCACCGTGCAGTTCAAGGTCGTTCTGTGGGCGGCAAACTGGTGGTTCTGCACGAACTTCTTCGGCCGTGGCCGGTTGCTGCGGGTGGACAGACGGTAAAGGGGTCAGTCGGTCTGCAATTGGAAGGTATAATCCATCAATCCGCTGGGATCGGTTTGTTGCCACCGCCACGGCTCTTCGCGGCTCTTATCCGCAGAGGTGTTGGCGCGCATTGGCCTGCAAGCCATAGAGGTAAACGTCCTTCACCGGAGCATGAACCGCATGGTCGCGGTGGCGTTTGTTCTGGCGCGTCCGTCCGGTGGTCTGCCCCACGCACACCCAGTTGGCTGCCCGGTAGCAGCTGCCTTGGAAGCGATCCCCTTGCACGAAAGTTTCCAGGAGGCAAAGAGGATGCCCGTAGCGTTGCTGCCAGTCTCTGGAGATTCGCCCAGCGACTTGCCCGAGAATATGGCTGGCCAGATGATCGACGCGCACCCACGGCAAAATCAGAAAACGCTGGTTATTCGCGATCAACGGCAACCCGCGCACGCGCTGCTGAGCCGACCAGCCTATCCATCGATCTCGGGGGGCGCACTGCCAGGCCGCCGCGCCCAAGCCGGCAACGCGCCCGGCCTCAAATGGCCGCTGGTGAAGCATCTCGCGGCGGTCGTGGCCGAGGCGGAACGCACCGGCGCGGCGAAGGTCTTGCCCATCAAACATCGGGCTCCAAGGAACACCTTGCCGCCGGCACCGGTTTCCACATAGATTGATCCGCTTATGATTGAGGGCGTTGCTTGGGCAGCGCCCGTCCCTGATCGCGCAACCATGACCGGAACTGGACCGTCTGATGAAGCATATTCGACAACATGATGAGAATCCCCAAAGTTGGTTGATCTTTGTCCGTGGAATCCGTGGTTTCAGCTTGGGGATGATAGCGGGTGGGGTGGGATTAATTGCTTCCGCCGTCGCCGCCAACGATGCCCCCTTTCAACCCATTGCTGCTGGAAAGTGGCATACGGTAGCCATCAAGGCCGATGGCAGCCTCTGGGCGTGGGGGCGGAATGAGTGGGGCCAATTAGGCGATGGCGATGGGAACATGGAGGGGAAAAGCAGTCCCGTCCCGATAGGTTCAGGCGATCGCTGGTTGGCGGTCGCGGCGGGCCTCTATCACACGGTAGCTTTGAAGGCCGATGGCAGCCTCTGGGCGTGGGGGTGGAACTCTTATGGCCAGTTGGGGATTAACTTTATCGATATCACGAACCAGCCGGTGCAAATGGGCCTCGACCGAGACTGGCGGGCCGTAGTCGCGGGCTCCCGTCACACGGTAGCTTTGAAAACCGATGGCAGCCTCTGGACGTGGGGGAATAACGAATATGGCCAGTTGGGAATTGGCAATACCAAACCCCAGTTCTCCCCAGTACAAGTGGGCACCAACCATGATTGGCGGGCCGTAGCCGCAGGCCGCAATTATACGGTAGCCTTAAAAACCAATGGCAGCCTTTGGGCGTGGGGCGATAACGAATATGGCCAGTTGGGGATTGGCACTACCAAGTCCACGAACCAGCCAGTACAAGTGGGCACCGACCAAGATTGGCGGGCCGTAGTCGCGGGCTTCTCTCACACAATGGCCTTGAAAACCAACAACACCCTTTGGGCATGGGGCAATAACAGATCTGGCAACTTGGGGGTTCCCGCAGGCTATCCCCCTGAGGAGCACTCCCCGGTGCAAGTGGGTGCATCCCATGATTGGCAGGCAGTCGCGGCGGGAGAAATTTATACGGTGGCCTTGAAGACCGACAACACCCTCTGGGCGTGGGGAGGGAACAATGTGGGCCAGTTGGGGATTGGCTCTACCTCTGCCCAGTCCTCCCCGGTGCAAGTGGTCACCGACCAAGATTGGCAGACCGTAACCTCTGGTGGCAGCCACACGGTAGCCTTGAAAACCGATGGCAGTCTCTGGGTGTGGGGGTTCAACGATTATGGCCAGGTGGGAAATGGAACCACGGAAACCCAGTATAGCCCAACCCCAATATGGCCTTCCCAATTGCCCAAGTTCACCAATATTACGCGCCTGCCCAATGGACAGATCCAATTAGACGTGGAAGGTCCGACTAATGTTGTTTACCGGGTGCTGGGATCCGCTAATCTCTTGGATTGGCAGGAAATCGGAATCCTGACCAATGCAACGGGGAGCGCTTCATCGCAGGATACGACCGCACCCAATTTGCACCGACGTTTCTACCGGTTGGAGCAGCCATAGAAGCGCGGCGCACTGGGGCGTCAGGTCAACGGTGATTGGGGCGCATACGCGCCGCGCGTGTGCGGGCGGACGCCGCGTCCACCCGAAACGGCGACCACTGAAACGCATCCTGCGGTTCACCCAGCACGCCCGAGCCGGCGTTCGACGCGAGGCGTCTCGAACCGCACCCGGGGCGGGTGCGCTCCCCAACTCTGCCCGACGTTGCTTGCAGGAAGCGGCCGGGGACGGCCGCACTCCAAGACGCCTCGCGTTTGTCCGTGGACCAGATCCATGCGCCAGTTTTTGGACTGCGCCTGTCCTCTGGCGCTTTCGACAGAAACATACGAAAGCGCGTTCTATGGCTCACATCAAATGTCCCAAGTGTAAAGCAGAATTCCCAGAAGGAGAGTATTACAACGGCATATGTCCCGAATGCCGTCACGATTCGCGGCTTAAATATACGCCAGAAACACCCCAGCCAATTAGCCCCCCTGGTTCACAGATTGTATTCCGTGGGGCAATCACTTCGCGCGCTTCCCGGATGCGGCCTCGCTTCAGGCGCAGCACATGGGTGATCGAGCGCGGGAGTTCGTCCTCGTGGTGGGAAACGAAGATGAGACTCGCCCCCGTTTGCTGGATCGTACGATCCACCGCCGCCAGCAGGGTTTGCCGTTGCTGGGTGTCCAAGCCCTGGCACGGTTCGTCGAGGATGATGAGCCGGGGCCGTTTCACCGCCGCCCGGGCGAGCAGGACCAAACGCTGCTGCCCAAACGACAGTTCGCCGAACGGGAGGTGCGCCTGCCGTTCCAGACCGAACTTGGCCAGCCACTCCCGGGCCTGCACCCGCTGGCGATGTGAACAGGCTTGGTACAGTCCCGCGGAATTGAAATAGCCGGAGCAAATGACATCGAGCGTTTCCCACGCTGCGGGATAATGCTGATGCAACTCCGGGGACATCCAGCCGATCTGCCGGCGCGCCAGCCACAGGGCCTGTGTGGAATCGGTCGCCCGGCCAAAGAGCCGGATTGCCGTGGCGTAAACCTGGGGATGATCGCCTTGAATCAGATTGAGCAGGGTGGTTTTGCCCGCCCCGTTGGGGCCGAGCAAAGCCCAGCATTCGCCTTCCCGCAACGTCCAATTGATTTCGTGGAGAATCCGTTTTCCCGATCCGGCAATGGTTACCTTGCGCAACTCGACCAAAGGGCGAGGGGAAAAGGTCTGTCCACGAATGGGGCGGGGTGGTAGTAGCGATTTCGCGGCCCGGGCGTTTACAGGTGCGCGGGAGCCCCCGCGTTGTTGCCAGAGATCTCGCATGAGTGCGACGGGGCCTTGCCCGACCACTTGATGCCGGTCAACCAGGAGCAAATGCGTGCAGCGCACGGGAATTTCCTCCACACGATGCATTGCCACCAGAATGGCCTGGCCAGCCTGCATGAGACGGCCGATCACCGAAGCCAGTTTGCGTCGGGAAGCCACGTCCAATCCCGCGTAAGGATCCTCCAGAATCAACAAGCGCGGCCCTTTGAGCAGGGTGTGAGCCAGCAGCGTTTTCCGCAGCTCTCCATTGGACAAATGAATCAGGCGCCGGCGCAGCAGCGGTTTGATTCCGAGCCAGTCCACATACAGCCGCCGCCGCCGGGCAAACTGGGGCGAATTGCCCTGCCGCCCCCCCAATTCAAAGGGATTGCGCTCTTCTACGCTGCGCTGGGAAAGAAACTGGGCGACCGTGCGGGGGGAAGACTCAAAGCCGCTGTGCCAACGTTGCTGGTAGAAAGCACTTTCCCGCAGGGCCAATTCGCGCTGGGTCCAAGGCGAAAGATGCGCCATCTCCATCCCGGAACCGGCCTCGGAATTTCCGAGGTTGGTCTGTGAAAAGGGCCCGCGCACTTCGCCCGACACGATGGGACACCGCCCCAATAGTGCCTCGATCAAAACGGATTTGCCGGCGCAGTCGGGGCCCAGCATCGCCCACTGCTCGCCCCACCGCCAAGTCCAGTTCGTCCGCTTGAACACGACGGTTGCGCCGGAGCGAATGCTCACATTTACGAGCGCGAGAAATTCGCGGTCGGCGGAGCGATCATCGGTTGTCTGGCGCGGTCGAGCCATGCCTGCATGTTAGTCGTGGCCCGCTTGGTTTCCAGTCTTGGTTATGTGGTTTTCCCCAGATATGGCTCAGGGGCGGCGGGAGTCTCGTCAATTTCACCGTCGGCCCTGTTCGGAGCAGGCGCACGTTTTTAGCTCAAGACCATTTTCTGCCTTTACAAGTCGTTGAATATCAGCAGGCCAGGTTTTCAGACTGTCGAAAACGGGCTTGACACGATCATGAAATTGGCGTATCGGAACAATCAGTACCCAATTCGAAACATTCCATCGCGCTTCCCATCTATGAACATCATAAAGACTCCAAGGAATCGAGTGCTCGGCTCTCTAGGTCGGCTTGGCGCGCTAGCCGCAATCCTGGTCGTACCGATCGCAAAGGCTGCGGTCTTCGACGTGGTCGTGTACGGCAGCGACGCGATCTTTCTGGCGGGCCGCACGGATGTTACCATACCTCCAGCCGATCAGCCATGGACGGGGCCGGGCACGCATCTGATCCGCCACCCTAGCGCCACGCCCGAGGAAATTCGCGAGACAGTCCCGCCTTTTCTGAGTGTCACTGGCGGTGATGTCGTGAAAGTCGCCGATCCAGCCGTTGGCGGGGTGAATTTCTACAACGACTACGGGCCGCCGTTCTTCGGGCCGGGGGGCAATGGGCTTTCCGGCAGCAGCCTGACTTCCCTGGACGGCATCAGCGGGTATCTTGGTCCGCAAGGCCCGCTGGTGGGGGTCTTTCTCGATGACAGCATTCCGAGCTCGGGGCCCGCGCCTGCGACTCTCAATTTCACTCCGGGCGGCCTGGGGATTGACTTTCTCAGACTCGAGCCTGCTTTGAGACAAGTGTTCTATATCGGCGATGGCGTCACCAGCGGAAATGTGTTTCAGGAGTTCATTGCGCCCGCAGGAGCGACGCGTCTGTTTCTCGGGATTCCCGATGGATTCGGCTTCAACGGCGCACCCGGTGCTTACGACGACAACGATGGTTCGTACATGGTGCGGATCGGGATCAACCAGGATCCGAACATTCCCGAACCGGTGTCGATGGGCGTTCTGGCGCTCGGGTTGCTGGGATGGACCTTTTTTCGCCGCCGCTAGCGCGCATTTCTCACCAACTTCTGAAGAACGCGGAGTCGGTGTCATCGAAAGATGCACCCATGCGTGCCGGCCCGGAGCAGGTTCAGCGCGGAGCGTGTGAACGATCCGGGGTTAATCCGGTCATTTCACAGGCTTCGGGGTCTGATGCGAAGCCTCGACCGATTTGCAGCCGTGGATGCCTGTGAGCACGGACATGGTTCCGGACGCCAGGCTCAGCGGGTGGGAGTGCCCGTCACACCCGGAGTGCAGCGTCAGTTCTTCCGCGCACTCCGGCACTGACCAGTGTTGAAGAACTTGTCGGCTCATTGACCTCGGTCAGCGTGGAGCCCCTCCGGACTCTATCCCAATTGCTGAACCAGGTGCCAGCCCGGTCCAGGGGTGGAGGATTTGTCCTGGAACCGAATGCGTGGGACCGCTTCGTTCGCGAGTGATTCCACAGTCTATCGCCATTGGTAAGCGCTTGCCTGGCGAGGGCAGCGACCGGATAATCAGGGCATGTCAACCATGGCGAGTCGCTTGTGACGATGAGAGAAGCCCAGCGAGCAGCAGCACGACGAAAACGATGAAAACGACAACAACGCATAGGGCCCTTCGAGTGATTGTGCAGATGCTCGCAGCTCTGCTCGTCGCGATGCCGACGCGCGGGGGCGAACCCGGTTTATCGCGACTTTGTGAGATTGTCTTTCCGGCGTCGGTTTTACAGCGGGGCGACAACGAAATCGCCATCGCCTCGCAGTCGGGGAGTTGGGCGCTTTATGATGCAGTAACGCTCGAGGCGCCGGCCGACATCGCGCTTGGCAAGGTCGAGCAAGGCATGCGAATCACCGAGATCGAGGCGCCGCCAGTCTGGGTGAAGGCGGAAGGCGAAGCGCGGCAGCCGGTGAGTGTGAGCCTGCGGTCGGAGGGCGAACTTGCGGATGTAGGTTTCGTGTTCGGTGGAAAGGAAGTGGGACGGGCGGCTGTGCGCGCAGGGATGCAGAGAGTCGATTTGACACTGCCCGCAGTCACGGCAGCTACAAGCGGGCGGCTCGAAGTGAGGCAGGGCGATCGGGTTGTGGCGGCACGGGATGTGACCTTGCGTCCGCCGCGATTGCGCGAGTTGTGGTTGCTGCCGCATTCGCATGTGGACATTGGCTACACCCATGTCCAGGACGAGGTGGTCGGCATCCAGATCACGAATCTGCTGAAAGGGATGGAACTGGCCCGTGCCAGCGCGGGAAATCCGGACGGGATGCGGTTCAAGTGGAATCCGGAGGCGGTGTGGGTGCTGGAGCACTTTCTCGAGCGCGCGACGCCGGCGCAGCGGGCGGAGTTCGTCGAGGCGGTGCGGCGTGGGGACGTGGGGGTGGACGGTCTTTACGCGAACATGCTGACGGGTTTGTGCCGTCCGGAGGAACTAGCGCAGTGCCTTCGGTACGGGGCGCGCGTGGCGGACGTGACGGGCGTGCCGGTCGAGACGGCAGCGATCTGCGACGTGCCGGGATGGACGTGGGGGTTGACGACCATGATGGGGCAGGCGGGCGTCAAGTACTTCATGATCGGACCGAACTATTCGGCGCGGATCGGCACGATACACCAGTGGGCCAACAGTCCGTTCTATTGGCGGTCGCCTTCGGGGCGCGAGAAGGTGCTCTGCTACGTGGTCGACAACTACCATTTCCTGGGCGATCTCGAGTCGAATGTGCGGCAGCACAGCGAACGGCTCGAGCGCGCCAGTTATGCCTACGACCTGGCCCCGATGTTGTGGGTGGGGACCTGGCCGGGCGGCGGGGTGGACAATGCGCCGCCCGACGAGCAGATCGTGGCGAAGGTGCAGGCCTGGAACGACAAGCATGCCGCGCCACGGGTGATCATCAGCCTGGCGGGCGAGTTCTTCCGCGAGTTCGAACGCCGGCACGGCGCGGCACTCGAAGAGCACGCCGGCGACCTGACGCCCTACTGGGAGGATGGCGCCGGGTCAACCTCGCTCGAGACGGCGATGAATCGTGCGTCGGCGGAGCGGTTGGTCCAGGCCGAGATGCTGCAGGCCCTGCTTGCGCCCAAGGAGCGCAACGCCAGAGAAGTCGAGGCGGCGTGGAAAAATGTGCTGCTCTACAGCGAGCACACCTGGGGCGCGCATAACAGCATCTCCGAGCCGGATGCCCCATTTGTGACCGCTCAATGGAAGGTGAAACAGGCGTTTGCGCTCGACGCTGACCGTCAATCGCGCGCCCTGCTCGAGGCGGCGCTGCGCCCGCATCGCGCACCCGCGGACGACGCCGAGGAGAAGACGATCGATGTCTTCAACACCACGCAATGGACGCGCACGGACCTGGTGGTTCTTGCGGCGGCGGCCAGTGCGGGGTTTGACGGTGTGGCGACCGAACGCGGCCGGGCCGTGCCGGCTCAGCGACTTGGTTCGGGCGAGTTGGCCTTCCTGGCGGAGGATGTGCCCGCGTTTGGCGCGCGGCGGTTCCACCTGGTGAAACAAGCCGGTTCAACGCGCGGAAAGGCGCGCGTGGAAGGCCTGACTTTGCGAACCGACACGCTCGAAGTCGAGATGGACGGTGTGACGGGCGCGCTCCGCAGTCTGCGGCGGAAGGGGGTCGGGGGCGATTTCGTGGATAGGCGGTCGCCTGTCGGGTTGAACGATTATCGGTACGTGCTGGGCGCCGACGCGGCGGGTGCGCGCGTCAACGGCCCCGTCAGTTGGCAGGTGCTCGACGCCGGCCCGCTGGTCGCCACCGTGCGGTTCGAATCGGAGGCGCCCGGTTGTCGACGTCTGATGCGCGAGGTCCGGGTGATCGACGGGCTGGATCGGATCGAGTTGGTCAATCATGTCGACCGGCTGGCGGTGCGCGAGAAGGACAGCGTCCATTTCGGGTTTGGATTCGACCTGCCGGGCGGCACCGTGCGGATGGAGACCCCGTGGGCCGTGGTGCGTCCGAATGTGGATCAGTTGCCGGGGGCGTGTCGGAACTGGTTCACAGTGCAACGCTGGGTCGATGTATCAAACAGCGAACGCGGAATCACGCTGGCCGCCTTGGACGCGCCATTGTTGCAGGTGGGTGGGATCACGGCGAACCTGCTCGGTCCGGTGGCGCGCGAGGAATGGCTTCCCGAGGCGATCGAGTCGACGACGCTCTATTCCTGGGCGCAGAACAACCATTGGTTTACGAACTACAAGGCCGATCAACCGGGCGTCACCACGTTCCGCTATTGCCTGCAAGCGCGCCGGGGGCCATACCGGGCGATGGCGTCGGCCCGATTCGGAATCGAGGCATCGCGCCCGCTGATTGCGGTGTCTGTCGATCCCGCGCGCGCCGTTCCCGAGCCGCTGCTTGCAGTTGATTCGCCGGACGTGCTGGTCGAAACCGTGAAAGTCAGCGAGGACGGCAAGGGGCTGGTGCTCCGGCTCTTCGGGGTGTCGGGGCGGACGAGTCGAGTGCGGATCGACTGGCAGGGGATGCGTCCGACGGCGGTCTACGGAACCGATCTGCGAGAACAGGTGTTGGATCGGTGCGATGGCAGAGTCGAGGTGCCGGGCTATGGGGTGGCGATGGTGCGCGCGGAGTTTTAGCGAGGCGCCGCTGATCGAGAGCCGGTTGATGTCGCCGTTGTCCGGGCGAAACAGGTCTTTGGTGGGGTCAGAAACTGAACTGGCAGACTACGCTGTCTAATATTACGCAGGCTCATTCGGCCCTGCACGAGGGCGTGCCGATCGAGGGGCAGGCCGCGGACGGCGCTCATGGTTTCCTGTTTGGGCTGATGGCCGATCCGGGTGGAGTGGCGTGCGGTGCACATGAAGACATCGGTTTTGCGACACGATTGCGCCCAGTGTGGCGAGACGATCAGTATCGGCCATGAGTTTTTTCTGCCCACATTTCGACATTGAGAAAGACTATTGCCTGGCCCTCGAGGCGGACTGTGTGCCTGGCCGGCCGGGTTGCGTATTGCGGAACAACTCGGTCTTCTATATCCCCGCCGAGGAGCGTCTCAAGGAACGCAAGGCAGCTTCGGTCGGTTTGGCGTCTTCGGACCCAGCACACCACGAAGAGGCGCGGTGCGGTGGTGGCGATCTCGAAGGAGGTGCGGCCGGGGGGCGGGGAAATTCGCGCCAAGAGCACAGAGCGCTGGACACTCCTATGAACCACAACAGTATACAACAGTATTACGGCGACGATCATGATCGACTCGATGGCCTGTTTCGCGAGTATCAGTCCGGGAAAGCGGCCGATCCTGTCGGCGCGATCCGTGCCTTCGAGGAATTCAAGGCTGGTCTGGAACGGCACATCGTCTGGGAGGAAGAAATCCTGTTTCCTGCATTCGAGTCCAAGACAGGGCGTGTCGACGGCCCGACTGCAGTGATGCGCTCCGAGCACAGGCAGATTCGGGGGTTTCTCGCGGCCATTGCGGAGAAGCTGGCGCGGAACGATGTCCGGACCGAGCACGAGGAGGCTGGTCTGCTCTCCGTACTCGGGCCTCACAATCAAAAGGAGGAGAGCATCCTCTATCCGATGATCGATCGGTTGACGCCTGCGGAGGAACGCGCCGAGGTGTTCGCCGCGATGGCGGCGTATGCAGGGAAGACATAGCGCTACTGCCAGCCCGCACGTTCGGGCTGCTCCTGCGCGCCAATTGGCTTCATTTGCGGCCGGTGAGATGGCGTCGATTCCCCGCGGAGGCAGGGCGATAGGGAAGCCGGGGGCATGGACCGACGCGGTCCGATCTCAACTCACCGGCACGAGGGAGACGCGTTGGCCCTGGTCATTGCGGGTGATGCCCTGGGCGCGCGGGTCGAGGGTCAACTGTCCATCGACCCAGAAGGCGTAGCGATGATGGCCGTGGCGCAGTTCGACCATGATCAGCCAGGCGCCGTCGGGTTGTTGGCGCATCGGGTTGGCGTCCGGGTTCCATCCGTTGAAATCGCCGATCAGGCTGACTGCCTGGGCCTGGGGTGCATTGCAGATGAAATTGACACCGCGAAGGGTCTGCCTGGCGCCGGAATATCGCGGCGGCCCAAAGGAGCTCATGTGTGTCATTGGCAAAGTAGTTTTGAAAGAGCGGTCACTTCAGCAGGTTTTCGAGGAGAGTGAACGCGGTTCGCCGGATGTCCGAGGACTGGGTGGCGAGGGCCCGGTACTCGACGGGCCAGGTGCGGTTGTGTTGATTGCGCTCGCGCCAGAACGACCTCAGGACGCGCTCCGTCCGCTCGACTTCCTGCATTGCGGCGGCCAGCGACTCGCGTCCGTGCGGCAGGTCGGAGAGGTCGCCGACCGAGAAACGGCTGATCTTTTTTTTCCCCAGGACGGCCTTAAGCAGGATGACGAGCGTCTGTTCGTAGGCGTACCAACGATCCCGCAAGACCTCGCCCAGAAACGCGTGCCGGATGGCAAAGAACTCCGAGCGCGGGCGCTCGGTCATCTGGCGGATTTCGCGCGCCTCGGCCGGGAACCAGTTGTAGAGCATGGCGAAGGTGCCATAGGTGTCGATGAGTTGCTTGGGGTTGCTGTGGTCGGTGGTGATTTCGCCGACGCAGAAATCCTGGTCGAGTTCCTGGATGATCTCGGGGAGATCATTCAGTCGGGAGAGGACTTGTTGTCCGATGGGTGTGCCGTAGTTGAAATCGCCGGGGAGCAGCCAATAGACATCGTGGGAGTGGCCGTGTTCCCAGGCGTGTCCGAGGCCGGTGTACCACATCTGGCAGGTGTCCACGCACCAGGCATCCAGCACGTCGGAGTGTTTGGCGACGGTCTGATGCCTGAAGTCCCGAAAGGCCTGGTTCCCTTCCATGGCAAAATGGGTCTTCCGGTCGAGAACGGTCACCGGGCGGGCATACCGTGCCCGATCCGCGTTCAGGCGCGCGACCAGATCGTACAAGGCGGTGAGATCCGAGTAATCGGCCGGCTGGCGGAAGGGGTAGATCACGACGGGATGGATCAGAGAAGCCGGCACTTCACGAGCGGCCTTGTCGGATTTGTTCGTTGCTGCGGTGGATATGTGTTTCATGCGATTCACTCCGTGTCTTGTCGTGCCGGCGCGACCTGGCGCTCCGACCCGCGTCTGCGCGAGCGAATGGGGGGCGGTGTCGCGTGGCTGCACGACGGTTCGATGAGGCAGGGTTTCATCCGTTCCAGCCTTGGCTCAAGGCATAGTACATTTCGTTCCAGCGAAGTTCCTGTTTGATCCTGTAGACCGTGGCGTCGGCGCCGATCATCACGCACTCGATTCCGGCGATCTCGGCGTAGTCTTCGAGGTGCTCGCGGGTGAGCGCTCGGCTGAAGCCGGTGTGGTGGGCGCCTCCGCCGTGAATCCAGCATGCAGCGGCGGTCTCGAGGTTAGGTCGAGGGACCCAGACGCCGCGGGCCACGGGCAGCTTGGGCATCGGCACCTCCGCGGGCACTACGTCGACTTCGTTGACGAGGAGTCGGAAACGGTTGCCCAGATCGACGATCGACGCATTGAGGCCTGGGCCGGCCGGTGTGTCGAAGACCAGGCGGACCGGGTCCGCCTTGCCGCCGATGCCGAGCGGGTGCACTTGCAGCGAGGGTTGGCCGGCGGCGATCGACGGGCAGATCTCGAGCATGTGGGCGCCGAGAACCTTTGCCCCAGCCGGGTGAAAGTGGTAGGTGTAGTCTTCCATGAACGATGTGCCGCCCGGGAGACCCGACGCCATCACTTTCATGGCTCGGACCAGCGCGGCTGTTTTCCAGTCGCCCTCGGCTCCGAACCCGTAGCCCTCGGCCATCAACCGCTGCACGGCGATGCCCGGGAGCTGCGCCAGGCCGTGCAGGTCTTCGAAGGTGTCGGTGAACCCCTTGAAATCACCCGCCGTGAGAAAGGCGCGCAGACCCAGCTCGATCCGGGCCGCTTCCCGGACCGACGCGTGCCGGGCGCCGCCGGCGCGCAGATCGGACGCCATCGCATAGGTCTGCTCGTATTCCCTGGTCAATCGATCGATGTCGGCGTCGGTCACGCCGTTGACGCAGCGGACGAGGTCGCCCACCCCGTACCCATTGACGCCGTAGCCGAAGCGGATTTGAGCGGCCACCTTGTCGCCTTCGGTGACGGCGACCTCGCGCATGTTGTCGCCGAAGCGGGCGAAGCGGGCGCCTTGGGCGTCATGCCAAGCGGCGGCAGCGCGCGCCCATGCGCCGAGTCGCTGTTGGACGGAGGGTTCCTGCCAGTGGCCCACGACCACTTTGCGATTCATGCGCAGGCGGCTCATGATGAAGCCGTGCTCGCGGTCGCCGTGGGCGGCCTGGTTGAGATTCATGAAATCCATGTCGATGCTTGACCATGGAATGTCGCGGTTGTGCTGCGTGTGGAGGTGCAGCACCGGTTTGCGCAGCAGCCTGAGCCCATTGATCCACATCTTCGACGGCGAAAAGGTGTGGCACCATGTCACCACACCCACACAGGCCGTGGCTGTATTGGCCTCCTGACAGAGGGCAGCGATGGCTTCGGGGCTGGTGAGGACCGGCTTGAAAACCACGCGCACGGGCACGGCCGCGGAAGCACTGAGTGCCGCGGCGATCTCTTGCGAGTGGGCGGCAACCTCGCGCAACACGGCGGGACCGTACAAGGATTGACTACCGGTGACAAACCAGAGTTCGAATTGCTTGAGATCGATCATGGCGATTGAATTCAGGATTGAGTGTTGAGTCGCACTCTAGTCTCTCGCCTTTGAAACGTCACGGACAGAATGGATGACCCGATGAATACGCGAGGGGCGGCGGAGGTCAATTGGCACGAGTGGAGTGAGAAGGGCGTCCGAGGGCAGGGAACGCAGGGAGTCGCCATCGGAAACGCAAGCCACCCATTCGCGTTTGACCATGAACGATAGCCATGCCATCGAACCGGTGCGATCCACCCGCCTGAGCGCGGGATGGTCGGGCGCCGTCCGGTGACACCGGCCTTCTGGCAGACAACCATCAACATGATGATCGCTATGAAAGCTCCCTCCCGCTCAATCGTCTGCGCACTGGCTTTGGCAGTGGGTCTTACCTGTCTCTCTGGCTGCACACGGGAGCCATCTCCTGGGCCGCCTCTGACCAAGGTTGTCATCAACAACGCCCCGGATTTGCCGCCGCCGGTCGTTGCGCCCCAGAGCTTCGCGGCGGCGCCGCCCGCGCCGGTTTCCCCCGCGCCGGTCTCCCCCGCGACGGCCTCGACATCGGCCGAGACGGCTCAGGCCGATGCACCGACAGCGATCGTTGCGCCGGAACGCATTCCATTGCCGCCGGTTGTCGCTGAAGTGGTCGATCTGGCCCAAGCGCAAGTTGGGGATTCCGTTCTGCTCGAGTACATCGCCAAGTCGACCACTCCCTTCGAGTTGAGCGCGGATCAGATCATTTACCTCAAGGACATCGGGCTCTCCGAGCAGGTGCTGAGCGCCCTGGTGGCGCGCGGCGACGCGTTGCGCGGGGCTGCCCTGACCCAAGCCCTTCCGGCGGACGCGGCCCCGGTCAAGCCTGCGGCTCCGACCGAGGTCGTGCCTGCGCCCGCGGCAGCGCAAGCGGCTGCGCCAGTCTATGTCGAGAATGCGCCCGCGCCGCCTCCGCCTCCGCCTCAGGGCGGGGAAACCGTCTATTCGCAGCCGGTGACCCAAGTGACCCAGAACTACTTCTACACCGCGCTGGCCCCATACGGCGGCTGGGTTGAGATTCCGAGCTATGGGTGGTGCTGGCGCCCGACCGTTGCCGTTGTCGATCCGTTTTGGCGTCCGTATTGCCATGGAGGACGATGGTTGTTCACGGACGGCGGCTGGTATTGGCAATCGAGTTATTCGTGGGGCTGGGCTCCATTCCACTATGGCACGTGGTACATGAGCCCGGCTTGCGGATGGGTGTGGGTCCCCGGCTACACCTGGGCTCCCGCCTGGGTGACCTGGCGTTACACCGACGCCTATTGCGGATGGGCGCCCTTGCCGCCCGGCTGCGGTTGGTCAACCGGCATTGGCCTGACCTTCCACGGATCCCGCGTCAGCGTGGGATTCAGTTTCGGGCTCGGCTGGGATTGCTTCAGCTTTGTGCACTACCGGCACTTCTACGATCCGCATCCGTACCGTCACCGGCTGCCGCGCCATGAGATCGCCAGCGTGTTCCACAACTCCAGGGTGATTAACGATTACAAGCACGAAAGGAACCACGGGATCGTCAATCACGGCATCGCTCCGAGCCGGATCACCTCCGTCACCCGCACCGAAATCCGCAAAGTGCAAATCCGCGATGTCACCGGCGAACCCAACGCCCCGCGGCGCGCGGACCGCCTCGAACACGATGGTCGGGAATTGGCGGTCTACCGGCCGCAGCCGACAGCCGCTTCCGCCGGCGGAGGGGCGCCGGTCTCGCGCCACACGCAGGACGCCCGCCAGACCGCGACTCCCCAACGCGTCCCCGCGGCAAGCAGCCTGTCGGCAACAACCGCACCGCTGCGTCCCCCGATGATCTCCGGCGGGGCGCGAACCGACAGTCCACAACCCGCCCGCCCGGCGACAGCGCCAGCGACGCGCCCAACGCAGGCCGCCCCGGCGCCCGCCACTGTCGGGCAGGCGAATCGCACCGTGACGCAACCCTCACGAACCAGCCCCGCACCGGTGACGAGAGCGGTCCCCAGCCAGCCGAGTCGCGTGGAGCGTGTCCCGGCGACTCCCGCCACCCGGCCAAGCTCCGGCAGTGGAGATGTCCGTCCGTCCGCTCCCACAACCCGATCTGCGCCTTCGACCGCAACACCACCAACGCGCATCCCGGCAACCCGATCGGCGCCGTTAACGACGACGCCGGACCGCAGCCCGGCGACGCGGTCCGCGCCTTCGGCGGCCACACCCAGTCGAGGCGCGACTCCGGCGGCCCCTGTCTACGCGCCTCGGAGCAGTCCGCCGACGGCCCCCGTGTCCCGCACGCCGGCGAGCAGCGTTGCGCCCAGCCAATCCCGCCCCGTCCAATCGGCGGCGCCGAGCAGTGCGCAGCCCCGGCCCTCCGGACAGCAAGGGTCCATCTATCGCACCGCTCCCGTCACAGTGTCTCCTTCTGTGGGGCCGCCGATGTCCACACGACCTGCCCCCGCCTACAACTCATCCCGTGGATCCTCGGCGGTCCGCTCGGCGGCGCCTTCCTACGGCGCACCGCCGCAGTCCGCTCCGAGCCGGTCTGTGACGCCGCCGTCGAGTGCGCCATCGCGGTCGTCTGTCAACGCACCGATGCAGTCCGCGCCTCGAAGCGGCGCGAGTCCCAGCGGCAGTGGCGGCCGGGGGCGCGCGACGCGGGACTGACTTTCGTGAGGACGCTTGTCAGCCAGCAATCGGCACAGGATGAAACCGGAGTGTTTCGCTGGCATGTTCTCCGCCGCCTGGCATAAAACTCGAACGCCGTTTTGAACCGCCACGAATCCCATTGCGCACATGTTTCCCACTGCACCTGAGACAGTCAGACCTAGCGGCGCAAGCCAGCCTGCCGGCACGTATTGGCGGGCTGCGATGCGCAGAGTCGGAAAAGCCGGGTTGTCGGCGGCCGGTCGAGGCCTCCCAGGCCTGGTTGCGTGTGTCTTAATCCTGGCGTTGGGTGTTGCGTGCGGGCAGGCCGCGGAGCGACGCGTCCTTTACGAGACCGGCTTCGAGGTCTCGGAGGGCTACGCGCGGGCTCAGGCTGGCCTGGCGCTGTGGGAGCAGGGCATGGGCTGGCTGGCCGAGGGCTCGGGCGGCTGCGGCTTGGTGGACGAGTTCTTTCCCGAGTACGGCCAGCAGGCCTTCATCGGTTTCTCAGCGCCGGCTCCCAAGCACGACGTCCTCACGGTGTGGCGTCCGCTTCGAGTGACCGCCCCGCCTCGGGGTTACTCAGTGCTCCAGTTTTCGGTTCTCATGCAGGTGGTAGACTCCGACAATCACCGGTATGACGATTTCCAATGGAGCTTCTACAACACGAAAGACCATCGGCTGTTCACGTTGAATTTCGACAACTCGCGTCTCGAGATTTTCTACGCGCTCGATGACGATTCGGGATTCTACTCGTCGGGATACCTCTTCGACAACGACGTCATCTACCTGCTCGAGGTCTGGATGGACTTCGCCAACAATCGGTGGCAGGCCATCCTGAACGGCGTGTCGATCGTCGACTCACAGCCGATCACCACGACCGGCGCGCGCCTGGACTTCAGCGACGCGGATGCCGTGTGGGTCCTGGGCCAGAAGGGCAAACCCGGCACCAACTACCTCCTCTTTGACGAATACCGGATCACCGCCGAGCCGGCATCCAACACCCCGCCGGTTCTCGAAATCGTCGGGCTCCATCCCGCGGGCCAATTCGAGTTGCTCCTTCGCGGGCAACCCGGCCGGAGCTATGCCATCGACGTAACGGATGAGTCCTTTGCCGAGTGGCTCCCGCTGCAGACCAACGCCGCCCCGAGCGGCCTTTGGCGCTTCATTGACGATTCGGCCATAGACTATGCGGTCAGTTACTACCGGGCCCGACAGGTGTCGGGTGGGGGAGTTGGTTCCGCGCCTTGATCGAGCGGTTGTTCTGCCTTTCTGCCTGCGAATCGAGACCCTTGTCTTGACTCGGGAGGCACGGTTGTCTAAAGGAGAGGGCGAAACGTCTAATCAGAGCCATCATTATGGAGAATCGTCCTCTCGGCGAATCAGGGATCGAGGCCTCGGTCGTCGGATTCGGCACGTGGGTCTTGGGCGGCGGAACGGTGTGGGGCAACGACACCAACGACCGCGAATCAATCTATACTCTTCAAGCGGCGATCGACGAAGGGATCAATCTGATCGACACGGCCCCCGCCTACGGCTGGGGGCGGAGCGAGAAGGTTGTGGGCGAAGCCATCAAGGGTCGGCGCGATCGAGTGATCGTGGCCACCAAATGCGGCTTATGGACCGACGACGAGCGCGGCTCGTTCTTCACCGAGATGGCTGGACGGATCATGCGGCGCAGCCTGCGTCCCGATACGATCCAGATCGAGATCGATCGCAGCCTGCGGAATCTCGGCGTGGATTGCATCGATTTGTATCAGACCCATTGGCCGGCGTGTCCTCCGGACAAGACACCGATCGCGGAAACCATGGAGTGCCTCCTGAAACTCAAGGAGCAGGGAAAAATCCGAGCCATTGGCGTCTGCAATGTCACACTCGATGAACTCAAGGAGCACTGCGCCTGCGGTCCGATCGCCAGCGACCAGTTCCGCTACAGCATGCTCTACCGCGACCCGGAACGGGACATCCTCCCCTTCTGTCAGGCCAACAGGATTGCCACCTTGACCTACATGTCACTCGAACAGGGTCTGCTGACTGGCAAAGTGGGGATGGACCGCGTGTTCAAGCCCGACGAGTTCCGGAGCAACGCCGATTGGAACACGTGGTTCCTGTTGCCCAATCGCAAGCGCGTGCTCGATCTCCTCGCCGGTTGGAGGGACCTTGCGGACAAGTACCACGCCTCATTCGCCCAATTGGTCATCTCGTGGACGGCTGCCCAGGCGGGCGCCACGCATGTGCTCTGCGGCATCCGCAATGTGGCGCAACTCCGCGACAACCTGGGCGCCGCCCGGATCAAACTCGATCCCGCGGATCTTGCGCGGATGCGCCGCGATGTCGTGGCCCTGGGCGAGCCGGCGCGGCTCTAATGCGCGTTTCTCACCAACTTCTCGAAGACACGGAGCCTATGACGACCAACCGGTGCTCGATGCGCACTGCGTCGAGTGTCATCGACCGGATGGCGGCAAGATCGAGGCTGCCAAACTCGATCTGACACCCAACGCCTTGGGTCGTTTGCCGAACGCCAGGAACGGCAGTTGATCGAGTTGCGCGAGGTCATGGCGGGCCTTCTGACCGCGCCCGGCGGGCATTGACACGGATGCTCCGCGAACCTCGGTTCGTTCGATCCACAAGCTGTTGGCGGGAATCTCGGAGGGCCGAGTCCCGCGAGGCCAGTCTCCGGCAGTGGCAACGGACTCGTCACCGACTGGCACCTCTTTCACTCGCGTCGGCGGGGGACGAACCGTCCCCCCACCAGCCTTTTCGCATTCATGAAGTTGCGGCAGGGCTGGGGCCGGACTTGACTTCGCCGGGTGTTGGTTGGACGCTCACGGGCACGCAATCGCCAAAACACCGAAGCGACCTGGATCAATGGAAGGCTGGCTGGTGAGGCCGAGTTCACCGATTTCTCTCAAGGACAATTTATGGGCAAAACCACACTGAAAATCGCGGCGCTGGCCGGCGACGGCATCGGCCCGGAGATCATGCGGGAAGCGATCAAAGTCTTGCGAGCCGTCGAGAAGAAACACGCTCTGAAGCTGGACATCACGGAGGCCTCGGTGGGTTGGGACGCCGTCGACAAGGAGGGCAAGGCGCTGCCGGACTCCACGTTGGCGGTCTGCAAGAAGTCGGATGCCATCCTGCTGGGGGCAGTCGGGCTGCATTACCGGGACGCCGAACTGCCCAAGGAAAAACGCCCCGAGCGCGCTGCCTACCTGCGCCTGCGACGCGAGTTCGGGCTGTTTGCCAATTTCCGACCCATCCGAACGCACCCCGCTCTGGCCTTTGCCTCCCCGCTCCGGTCTGAACGGCTGGGCGAGGGCATTGATCTCCTGGTGGTGCGGGAGTCGACCGGCGGTCTCTATCACGCGTATCCCAAGAAGACCGAAGAGGTCCTGGACGCGCGGCGCCAAGGGGCAAAGCCGGGGAAGGTTGTGCGCGCGATCGACACCATGGCCATCACGGGTTCGGATGTCGAACGGATCGCGCACATGGCCTTCCGGGCAGCCTGGCTGCGCCGGAAGAAGGTCACGAGCATCGACAAGGCGAACATTCTCGAGACCAGCATCCTCTGGCGTGACGTTGTGACCGACGTGAGCCGGCAGTATCCGGACGTGGTGCTCGAGCACATGCTGGTCGACACGGCCGCGATGCAGCTCGTCCTGCGTCCCACCCAATTCGACGTCATCCTTGGGGAAAACACGTTCGCCGAGATTCTGGGTGATGAGGCGGCTGCCCTGGTGGGGTCGTTGGGGATGCTGCCCAGCGCCACACTCGGGGCGACACAGCAGGGCCGGACCTTCGGCTTGTATGAACCGGCGGGCGGCACCGCGCCGGACATTGCCGGAAAGAATCTGGCCAACCCCATTGCTCTGATTCGGGCCGCGGCCTTGATGTTGCGTTTCGGCCTCGGTGCGCCCGAGATTGCCAAGGCCATCGAAAGCGCGATCGACAAGGTCATCACCGAGGGCTATCGCACGAAAGACATCGCCAGCGCGCACGATGTCAAGGAACGCCAGGTGGGGACGTCGGAGATGGGTGACGCCATCGCGGCGGCCATCTGACCGGTCGGCGCGTCCGGCTGAGGTGCAAGGCGAACAGCGCAGCGAGCGGTTCCTTTTCCGGCAAGGCGCGCTCTAGGCCAACCCAATCCGCATGGCCACGAATTGCTCCGGTGTTTTCTCACGCCCTTCTCCTACCCCTCGCTCGGAGAATCTTCGAACGTATCAGAAAGCGGAGTGAAACCTAACCGATCAACCACGAACCTTTGAATTCGAGGATTCTCTTGTGGCTGTCGAGGTAAGCCGCATCGCCTGGGTGGATAACCTGCGCACCGCCATCATTGTTATGGTGGTGAACATGCACGCCTGCGTCACGTACAGCCACGTTGGCAGTTGGTATATCAAGGAGGTTCCGGAGCCCGCAATGGGCATGAAGCTGGCCTTCATCGTCTGGCAGTTTGGCCTGCAATCGTTCTTCATGGGCCTGCTCTTTTTCGTGGCTGGGTTCTTCTCGCATCGATCGTTGGGGCGCCGCGGACCCGCCCGTTTTCTTCTCGAGCGGGCTTTCCGCCTGGGACTCCCGGCCCTGCTCTACATGGCGATCATCCACCCGTTCATGGTGTTTGTCCTCCTGGGGCATCCGCGCATTCCCGATCGTCCGCCTCTCGGTGCGCTCTGTTCCGCCTACGTCGCGTCCGGCGATGTGCTCCGCGGCAGCGGACCGCTCTGGTTCGTGCTAGCCCTGCTGCTGTTCAGCGCGGTGCTGGCCAGTTGGCGATCGCTGCGTCCCGCGTCTTCTCAAGTGATGGACCCCGGCGGCGTGGCGGCGCCGGGGCCCTCGATGCTGCTGATCTTCGGGATCGCTCTTGGACTGGTCACGTTCGGTGTGCGATTGGTCCAGCCGATCGGGACGAACGTGCTGAACTTTCAGCTCTGCTTCTTTCCGCAGTATATTGCGGCCTTCGCCGTCGGCGTGGCGGCAGGACGCAACGGCTGGCTCGAGGCGCTGGCGAATTCGCCGCGGGCGCGCGTGGCGGGTTGGCTGGGTGTTACTGCCGGACCGGCCCTCTTGGTGCTGCTGCTTGCATTGGGAGGCCCGCCTACGGAGAGCGGCCCATATCGCTATGAGGGGGGCGCCAATTGGCGCGCCTTCGGACTCGCCCTGTGGGAGCAACTGGCAGGCCTTGGGCTTGGGTTGGGCACGCTGGCGTTGTTTCGCAAGCGATGGACCCAGGCAGGGCGTTTTGCGCGATGGTTGTCCGATCGCTCCTTCGGCGTGTACGTGTTACACGCGCCTGTGCTGGTGGCGTTGACCCCGCTGCTCCGACCGCTCGATGCCAGCCCGTTCGCCAAGGCGCTCCTGCTGACTGGACTCGGTGTCAGCGCGAGTTTCGCGGCTGCTGAAATCGCACACCGGGTGCCGGGGCTCCGCAGAGTGCTCTAGTCCGTGGGCCTGTCCGGTGACGGCTGGCCCGTGTCAGTCGCAGACGACGAGGAGCCTATCGAGACCCCGTTGGCTCGATGTGATCCCAAGACCCGGTTCATGGGAAACGTTGACATTCGACAGTTTAATGCGCACGAGGACGATGAACCGGTTTGTAGCCGCCGACGTGAGTCGGCGCTCACTCCTGCCTTTGACGGAGCAACCACCGAACCTGACCGTCTACGAGACCCTGACGGCGGATCGAATCATCAGCCAGGCGGGCGTCATGAGTGTCGAGCCGCGGGGCGACATGGAACTTCAGATCGACAGGGCAACACACAATGGGGTCGCATCTAAATAGTTGACATATCGGTGCGAAGTGAGTTTGCGGGCGCGTGGCATCAGGTGATGCATCGGGAGCGCCGAGGGGGTGATTCTAGAAACGCCGCCGACCCAGGAGGATCGCACCCAGACCGCAAAGCAGCAACGCCATTTCCGACGGCTCCGGAATGATGATGCCCTCCTGGAACCAGCAATCCACACTGACGTCGGGTCTGCCCATGGCGATCCATGTGCCGCGAGGATAATTGTAAACATCCTCCATAACATCCACACACCAAGTATCGCCGAAAAGAACTCGGGGCTCGAAATAGTACATGACCTGAGGCGTCACAGAGATGTCTGGTGCGAATAGAAAATCCGCTGTTCCGGCAAAGCCATCAGCCATCTCGACGGGCAAGCTGGTGCCCAGAAGTGGTCCGGTGATCGAGTCCGAACGCAGGTCGATCTGCATAATCGCACCAGTGCTGTTTCCGCGAACGCCGTCCGCGAGCTTCAGCCGGATGAAACCGACCGCTGACAGAGACGGCGTGAACGACTGTCCGTGGCCAGGTGGGTCCCCAGGTGAAAACACGCCCCCACAGGACGGCGGCCAGTCGGTAGTCGAGGATTGTTGATCGTAAACAAACACGTCTTGACTCAACACGGCTATGCAACCGAGAAGCCAGTGCGCCAGCAGAAGCAAGAAGGCAGGTCTCATAGGTTGTTAAGGAAGAGGTGGCAGGCTGACCGGCGCCAACGTGACTTGCTCGAAGTGGCCTGAAAAGCCGCTCGGATACGGGATCCGCACGCTCACCACTGGCCCGCCGTGCCACCGCACGACATACAAAGCAGCCGGCTGCATGTGCTCCCCCGCCTGCGTGATCAGCAACTGGCCGACGTAGTCGGCGAAGTAGGCTCTCGGGATTTTTAAGATGGCGCCGCCAGAATCTGTGCAGTAGAGGTCCTGGTCAGGCGGGATCAGATCGAAATCCTCAGGATAAATCCCCAGGGAATACGGCGTCGCCGTGCCGCTCGTGTCGATGGCGTAGATGACTCCGTCGTACTCGTCGCCGGTGAGAACCTTTCCCGCCCACACTCCCCACACCGGATCGTTTGGCAAGACCACCACGCCTTCCAAGTGGCCGGTTCCAATCGACGCAATGAGCGTCGGTGCTCCAGCCGAGTCGACCCGCCAGACCTGGCGTGCCCCGCCTGCTCGTCGGGCCCACCAGTGACCGCGATCAGGTCCCCGCCGAGAATGCCGGTTTGATCGAAAGCAAGGCTTCCACGGAAGAACTCTCCCGGCGGTAGCGGCAGATCCGCCCAGTTCAGCGTCACACCTGTCCCGTCGGTCGACACCTGGCCGATCTCGCCCTCCGCCCCCGCGCCGATCCCCAAGCCGAAGTACAGTTGGCCTTGCTGCCACCCGCTGGCCGTCTGTTTGGCGGTCGCGACCTTGACTTCCTCAAGCAGATTGGACACCAACGACCAAGGCGTCACTTGGCCGTTGCTGTCGATCCGGGCGAAGTTTCGAGGATTGCCGCCCGTCGCATAGTTGTACGACACGATCAGCGAGTTGAGCGGCCCGTGGTAATCAATGCCCACCGGTCCGTCGAGTTCCGCTACTGCCACGAACGCGTTGCATTGAATGGTCACCGTGGCTTCGCAATAAGCCGGATCGATCAGGTACTCGCCCGTCAACTCCAGCGTCAGCGTCACCGTCTCGTCGAACTCCGCCAAGTCGTCGTACAACGCCTCGACGGAAATGAGCGCGCTCTCCTCTCCGACAGGGATCGTGATGCTTCCCGGCAGCTCGGTGTAGTCAACCCCATTCGTGGCGGTGCCGCTGATGCTGTATGCCACCGCCAGGGCCTGGTTGGTCGGCCCACTGCGAAACACCATGAACTGACCGAGGTCCCCCGGAGGATCGCCGTTTGGCCCGGGCTCGCTTGCGTCCGCCACCGCCGAGATCGAGACGATCGTTTCCCCTTTCAGCGCGCGGAAGAAGCGGACCGGCTCTCCGGTCCCAGTCAAGTTCACCGGCGTCTGGTCGGCCTGCCCGATCACGATGGCCTCAGGCTTCCAGCGTGGAGTGCCCAGGTCGGTCGCGATCAACACCTGATAGGCGGCTCCCTGCACCGTCCCATGCAGAACGAGAGAAACGATAAATTCACTTGCTTCCGTGATTTCCAGCCACAAATCCCCAGGTCCGTAGCTCAAGGTCCCGGCGCATTCCTGCTCAAGAACGCTCGGCAACATCTCGCCGTGCTCCTCCCAGGAGTAATCCACAGACCTATCATCAACTACGAAGTCGGAGTCGCCGATCCGGTAAACTGGCAGCTCGGGGAACGGATTGACCGGGAAAGGCGGATAGTCGGGGCGTTGCAGCGAATAGAACGAACCTGACCGCAGGGCAACAGCGCACAAACAAACCGGCTCTGTCGCGGCCGCCACTTCTGCCGGCGCCTGTGCGCACGCGATGTCGATCCAGAGAGAGGCCACCGCCAGCGGGACACACAGGGCGCCACACAGCCCTGGGCGGACGGTCTTCAGTGCGTGCCGGCGCGAACGGATCACAGGAGATGAATGATCGCTCGACATAGGGGTGTCCTGTTTCTTCGATGCGATGTAGGTTCGATGCATGGTGGCGCGATCGTCAACCGGCAACAGGGCCAAGGGGACATACACCGGGGCTCCATGCCGAGGAAGCCAAGGGGCGCGTGGATCCGACACCCACCGACTTCCCTGGTCGTCCATTAACGCGCACACTACCGCCTCCCCGGCGAATATCAATCAGCTTTTTCCGCGTCGAGAAGTGGTGCAAGCTCAGGGTTGCTGACACGGGGAGCGCGCTGTGTCAAACGCGATCCCGGGGTTTGCCCATGAGCACAGACGCAACCAGTAACGATCCAAGCCCGACGCCTCCTCCGACCGAGGGCGGCATCGAGCGCGGCGTCTTCGCGACGACGCATTGGTCGGTGGTGGTCTCGGCGCGAGACCAGGGCTCAGCGCAGTCGGCGGCAGCTCTCGAGACGCTCTGCCGGGCTTATTGGTATCCGCTCTATGCCTTCGTGCGTCGCGCGGGCCACAGCCCCGCGGATGCCGAGGACCTGACCCAGGGCTTCTTCGAGCGGTTGCTGGAAAAGGGTTACCTGACCGCGGCAGCGCGGGAGAAGGGCCGGTTCCGCACGTTTCTTCTGACGGCCTTGCAGCGGTTTCTGGCCAACGCATGGGACCGTCAACACGCCCGCAAACGGGGCGGATTCGCCCCCTTTGTGACCGTCGATCAGGCATTGGCGGAGTCGCGGCTGGCCGCCGGCCTTTCCGACCCACTGCAGCCCGACGTGCTGTTCGACCGGCAGTGGGCGATGACGCTGCTCGAGCGAACGATGGCCGCGCTCGAAGCCGAGTATGGGGCGACGGGGCGGGCGAGCCTCTTCGAGCATCTGCGAGGGTGTCTGGCGAAGGAGGAATCGCGTATGTCCTACGCGGAGATAGCCTCTCGGCTCAAGCTCACCGAGGCGGCGGTCAAAATGGCCGTTCACCGCCTGCGTGCGCGTTATCGCGCTCTCTTGCGCGCGGAGATCGCGCGCACCGTGTCGGCGCCTGAGGAGATCGACGAGGAAATCCGGCACCTCTTCACGGCCTTCGGTCCGTGATCCAAGCCCGCTGACGGTGGCGTTACCTTGTTGCGCTTTTGCTTAAGAGGCTGATGGAAAGGACACGATATGATGTCTGAGCCTGAACAGCCTTCCTCGCCGCGCCGGTGCGCCCAATGTGGCGCCGAGCTTCCCCGCAACGTGCCGGCGGACCTGTGTCCCAAATGCCTCCTGCGAACCGGGTTGGACACCCAACCGATCGCAGCCGGCAACGCAACCGTCATCGATCCGGAACAACCGAGATCGGCGCGCGGACTGCCTCAGCCGGGCGAACAACTTGGGCATTATCAGATCGTGCGGCGACTGGGCGAGGGCGGGATGGGCGCGGTGTACGAGGCCGAGGACCTCGAAAACGGTCGGCGGGTTGCGCTTAAGGTTTTGAGTCACACGCTGGATTCGCCCGAGGCGCGCGAGCGGTTTTTCCGGGAGGGCCGGCTGGCGGCCTCGATCAACCACCCCAACAGCGTCTATGTCTTCGGCACCGAGGAGATTGGCGGCACGCCGGTCATCGCGATGGAGCGTGTGGCGGGCGGCACGCTGCAAGAGCGGGTGCAGGCCGAGGGTCCGCTGCCGGTGGGGCGTGCCGTGGATGCCGTGCTCGAAGTCATCGCCGGTCTCGATGCGGCTCAGCGCATTGGCGTCCTGCACCGCGATGTCAAGCCGTCGAATTGCTTCGTCGATGCCGACGGCACGGTGAAGATCGGCGACTTTGGCCTGTCGATTTCCACGGCCATCCGCACCGAACCCGCTCTGACGGCGACCAGGATGTTTCTCGGCACGCCGGCGTTTTGTTCGCCGGAACAGTTGCGGGGCGACGAACTCAACGCTCGGTCGGACTTGTACTCCGTGGGCGCCACTTTGTTCTACCTACTGACGGGCCACACGCCATTCGAGGGGAAGAACGCCGTGCAACTGCTGGCCACCGTGCTCGAACAACGCGCGCCCTCGGTCAGGACGCACCGCCCGAACATCCCCCACGGTCTGGGCCAGGTCATCTCCCGCTGTCTCGAGAAGCTGCCGGGCGACCGCTTTCGATCCTACGATGAACTGCGGCAGGCGCTCGCTCCCTACAGTTCGACGGCCCCGACGCCGGCGACGATGGGGTTTCGGTTCCTGGCCGGCGGGTTGGACCTGCTCATCCTCAACCTGGTCTTCCTGGCGGTCGTTGTGCCGTTGTCTGGCAGCCCGATGGAGTTCTTGAATCAGACGTATCATCGGTCGCCACGCACTTTGGCGGTGCTGGTTGGGTTTGGTGTCCTGTCGGTCCTCTACTACGCGCTGTTCGAGAGCCTGCGGGGCTCGAGCCCAGGGAAGGCCCTCTGCCGCCTGCGTGTGATCGGACCGGACCGTGGCACGCCGGGATTCGGGCGGGCGTTGGGACGGGCTCTGTGTTATGTCGTGCTGCCGCCCTTGCCGTTTTGGCTGGTTTACGGCCCAGACCCGACGGCTTACCTGAATGCGGCTTCACCCATCCGGCACCTGATGGGTTTCTCATTCTACATTGTGCTCGGGCTCCTCTTCTGCACCGTCCGGCGAAGCAACGGTTTCGCGGCCGTGCACGATCTCCTGACTCGAACACGCGTGGTTTCCAGACTCGCACTGCGGGCGCGTCCGACCCTGGCCGCGCAAACGCCATCCACGGAAACCGTCAGCGGGCCTGCTGTGGGTCCGTATCGGGTGATCGAGACCTTGGAAACCTCCGGCGACGCCGCGTGGCTTCTCGGTTACGATCTGCGCCTGCTCCGCAAGGTGTGGGTGCGCAAAGTCCCCCCCGGCACCTCGCCCATGCCGCCGCACCTGCGCAATCTCGGGCGTGTAGGGCGTTTGCGTTGGATTGCGGGACGCCGCGCACCGGAGGAGAACTGGGACGCGTTCGAGGCGCCGGCCGGCCAACCGCTGGTCAGTCTGATCGAGGAGCCGCAGACATGGGACCGGGTCAGATTCTGGCTGCACGACCTGGCCAGCGAAATCAGCGCGTCGGAGAAGGACGGCACGCTGCCCGCCGTGCTCGGCTTGGACAGGGTCTGGATCACTGACGCTGGCCGCGCCAAGCTGCTCGATTTTTCCGCCCCAGGCGCGCTTTCTACGGCGAATCGAGGGGACGCGTTTGCATCATGCGACCCGGAGGCACCGGCGAACCGACAGACCGAAGCGCGGAATTTTCTGGGCCAGGTCGCTCGGGCGGCTCTCGAATGGAGTTCATCCACTCTCCGGGGTGATGCACATGGGGGGCATGAACCAGAGGAGCGGAGACATCGTGTCCCCGGTCTTGACGGGGAACGAGGCGTCCCCCCTGCTGAAAGGTCCATGGGCCGTGCCGGGACGACGGGGCCGGGCGAATCGTGCGTGGCTGTGCCGTTGCCGCTGCACGCCCGCAAGTTCCTCGAGGCGTTCGGCGAGTTGGCGAGCGCGGAGGCGATCGTTACAGCCATCGCCCCGTTGCTCTCACGGGTGACCGCTGTGTCGCGCGCGCGGCGTTTGGGAGTCGTGGCCGCATGTGCGGCGGTGCCGCTGTTTATGGCACTGGGCATGATGTTCGGCCTGGAGATGCTCGATCGGATGAACCGTGCCCAGCCAGGGGTCGTCCAGTTGAATGCGCTCCTGGCGCAGCGGGCGGCGATGCGCTTCCCATGGATGAAGAGCGCATCCGGCCCGGACGACCGCTTGATCGCCATCTATATTGCAGAGCACTTCCGCTCGACGATCACAAACACGGAAACCTGGAGCAGTCCGTTTGTCGCCTCGATGATCACCATAGAGAACCGCCGGTTCGCCGAACGAAGCGTTCTCGAACATCCCCACCCGCCGGCGCAGGAGGTCGAGGAGGCTGAGAGAGCACTCAAACCGTATGTTGAGGCGTCCAGCTCGGCGGGTATTCTCGAGGAGCGGTGGTTTCCGTTCATGGTGTTTCTCGTTGGTTTGTGTGTCTATGTCGGACTGCCCGCGCTGGTGTGCGCGCTGGCGTTTCGCGGAGGACTCGTGTTAAGGGCGTTGGGCGTGGCCATCGTGCGCCACGACGGCGCGCCGGCCTCGCGCCTGCGGGTCTTCTGGCGTGGCCTGATGGCCTGGTCACCCGTCCTGCTCGCGCCACTGCTGTTTGGGATGCTCAGAGGGCCGCTTGGCCCGTTTGGGGCCGCGGTGCTGTCGAGCCTGCTGGCGATTGGACTGACCGCTCTCTCGCTGGCGCATCCGCAGCGCAACCTCCAGGATCGGTTCGCGGGCACCTGGCTGGTCCCGCGCTAGCCCGCATATTTCACACCCCGATGGTGCACAGGGCACTGGGACTTCGCAAGTGGACTGCTATGCGGGCGCGAGAAGCAAAACCGCGCCGGGCTGGAGGGAGGGACCAAGACAACAGAGTGTCGGTTTGCGACTGCGTTTTCCTGCGCGACCAAACCCTGGTTTTCTCTGTCCCGGCGTGGCCTGGCCGCAGGGTCAGCCCTCAAGTTAATAATTCGTTCTCGCGGCGAGGTTCGTTCTGCTCGGGCATCGGTTCTCTGCGAAGTGGGGCAGCCAGTAAACCAACAACTTAAGGGCTGACCCTGCCGAGTGGGCAAGGTTCGAGCGCCAGGAGGATCTTGCGAATCTCGTTCAATCGCGCCGCGGCGGTCTTTTTGGTCAGGCGCGGGAACCGCCCGCCCACCTGGATGAACTGGCCGTTGCGTGTGAGCATCAACCGGTCGTCGCGTGTCTCCATCGCGTCGAGTCCGCGATCCGCGGCGAGAATCTTGAGCGCAGACACCTGCACGAGGAGTTCGACAGCGGGAGGCGGGGGTCCGAACCGGTCGCGCAGTTCGGATCGCACCGCATCGAGTCCGGCCTTGTCGGTCACCTGCGCCAGCTTGCGGTACATCTCGATGCGATGGTGCGGCTCAGGCACGTAGCGGAGGGGCAGACACGCCGAGGCAGAGCCAGAGCCGCGAGCCGCGCGGGGCGGGGCGGGGGGCGTCGTTTTGGCTTTCGCGTCCATTCGAGCCGGAGGCGGGGCGTCGGGTTGCGGCGCCTCATGCGTCGCAGGCGAGACGGGGGCCGCGCGGTCCGATTCCTCATGCCCGACGGGGCTGAGATCGAGGAAATCGAAGCGCACGGAGACGGTCCTGAGCGGCTTGAGCGGCTCGCCATTGAGCGCTGCAATGCTGTGTTTGAGGAGACGGCAGTAGAGTTCGAATCCGACGGCGGTGATGTGGCCGCTCTGCTCGGGACCAAGCAGATTGCCGGCGCCGCGGATTTCGAGGTCGCGCATGGCGATTTTGAATCCACTGCCGGGGGACGAGAATTGGCGCACGGCGCTGATGCGTTTGCGGGCGTCAGCGAGCAAACCGGCATGACGCGGGATCAGGAGGTAGGCGTAGGCCTGATGCTTGTAGCGTCCGACACGCCCGCGGAGTTGGTAGAGGTCGCCCAGGCCGAACCGGTCGGCGCGATCGATGATGATGGTGTTCGCGTTGGGGATGTCGATGCCGCTTTCGATGATAGTGGTGGACAGAAGGACATCGATCTCGCCGTTGACAAATTGGGTCATCACCTCTTCGAGGGCGTCGGCGTGCATCTGGCCGTGGCCGACAGCCAGGCGGGCCTGGGGGACAAGCTGACCCAACCGCTTCGCGACGGCCTCGATATCAAGAATGCGATTGTGCAGGTAGAAGACCTGGCCGCCGCGATTCAACTCGCGCCGGATGGCGTCGCGAATCAGGCGCTCGTCATACGGGGCGATGACGGTCTCGACGGGGAGGCGGTCCTGGGGCGGTGTCTCGATCGTGCTCATGTCGCGGGCGCCCATGAGCGCCAGGTAGAGCGTACGCGGGATGGGCGTCGCGCTCAGGGTGAGCACGTCGACCATTTGGCGAAGCCGCTTGAGCCGTTCCTTGTGCGCCACGCCAAAACGCTGCTCTTCGTCGATCACCACCAGCCCGAGGTCCTTGAACACGACGTCGGGTTGAACCAGCCGGTGGGTGCCGATGACAATATCGACGCCTCCGACGGCGAGGTCACGGACGATGCGGTTCTGCTGGCGGCGCGTGCGAAATCGGGAGAGCAGTTCGATTCGTATTGGGTAACCGGCCATCCGCTCGCGGAAGGTGTTGTAATGCTGGTGCGCGAGGACGGTGGTGGGAACCAGAACGGCGACCTGCCGGCCCGCGAGCACCACCTTGAAGGCGGCTCGGATGGCGACCTCCGTCTTGCCGAAGCCGACATCTCCGCAAATGAGGCGGTCCATCGGGCGCGGACGTTCTAAATCCTGTTTTGTCGCCTCGATGGCGCGCAGTTGATCTGGGGTTTCCTCGTAGACGAACGCGCTCTCGAACTCGAGCTGCCAGGGCGCGTCCGGCGGAAAGGCGAATCCTGACTGCACGGACCGGGCGGCCTGGAGACGGAGCAGTTCGGCGGCAAAATCGCGGACGGCCGCATTGGCCTGGGCCTTGGCCTTCAGCCAATGGCTTCCACTCAAAGTGTTGAGCGGAGGACGCGCCCGCCCCGCGCCGACGTACTTGCTGACCAGGTGAGACTCGGTCACCGGGACATACAGCTTGGGCGCATCTTCCTTCGGACCGCCCGGCGCATACTCGATCACCAGGCATTCCTCGCCGCCCGATCCGTCCCCTGGCTCTTCAAGATTCGTTGTCGCCCCTTTGCGTCCGCGACCGGACGGCAGGCGTTGCAGGCCCAGATAGCGGCCAATCCCGTACTGCAAGTGAACCACGTAATCGCCTTCGGCCAAATCGGTGAAGTCAATGTCAAAGGCCGAACGCATGGCGACGGCGTGGGGCGATTTAAGCCGGCGTGGGCGCTGGACCTTGTACCGGCCGAAGATTTCGGCGTCGGTGACGACGACGACCCGTGCGGCGTCGCAGAGGAAACCGCGGGAGAGCGTTCCCAGGCGGGTCTCGAGTTCGGCGAGTCCAGACTCACGGCAGAGTTCGGAGAGTCGTTGCTGTTCGCCTGTGTTGTTGCAGAAAACCTCGACCGCAAAACCCTGCCGCAACCATCGGTGGAGCTGAGTGAAGAACTGGCGTCGCTGGGCCTCGGCGACCTCCGGGTCAGGTTGGCGATCGCCCAGGGGACGATAGACATCGAGCGATGTGAAGGTCATGTTCGCCTGGTTCGGATCGCGAGTCGTCGGATCGAGTGCGGGGCCCGTCCAGCCGGGCAAACGATCGTCAGGCGCGGCGCCCTGCCCAAACTCGGTCTCGAACAGAGCGATGCGGGTGAGAGCGCGGGCCTCGATATCTGCTTGGACCTGGTGCCAATTTACGTGGAAAGGGTCCCCGGGCGGGATCTGTTCGGCATAGCGCTCGGCCTGTTCGTCCAGGGCGATCGGATCGCAGAACACCACCAGGGCGTCAGGGCCAAGGTGATCCAGGAAAGAAGCGAGACGCGCCTCAGACACCGGGAAGGGGGCGGCTGGATGATCGGATCCGGCGGATACTCGTTGTGGCTGAGCCGGTGCAGTGGGCCCGGCAGGCAGGGCGTCGGCGTTCGCATCGCGCGCGCTCGCGACATGCGCAGAGGCGTCCAGGAGTTGACGCAGGAGGCCGATCTCGCCGGCGGGGGCCAGCGTGATCTGTTCGATTTCCTCGCGCGAGATTTGCGTCTGCGGGTCGAAGAGTCGGAGCGATTCGAGGGTGTCGCCAAAGAACTCGAGTCGGACCGGCCACGGGCTGGTCAACGGGAAGACATCGACGATGCCGCCCCGCAGGGCCAGTTCGCCCTTTTGCGTGACTTGCGCCTCGGGTTCATAGGCCTGGTCCTCGAGCCATTCGATCAGATCGAGCGGGGCCAGACTGTCTCCGCGCCGCAGGACTCGATGGCGCGCCCTGAGCCAATCGGATGGGAAAGTGCGTTGGAGCAGTGCGCCGACCGATGTAACCACCAAGGGAGCGGGAGGGATTTGATCCACCGGTGCGGGCGGGTGTTCTGGGCCGCCACTGGTCAGCGACGAGGCGGAGCCCGGGTCGAGGGACCGGGCGGATTCGGACTCCGAGTTACGATCGCGCTTGCGGGGGCGATTCGATCGTTCTCGGTGTTCAGCCAGGGCGACGAGGGTCTCGAGGCGCTCGCTGATGATGTCGGCGTGCGGTAATTGTCCCTGGTGGGGCAAGGATTCCCAGGCCGGGTAGAAGAGTGCTCGACAAGACGGGCCGGGCCGGATCGGGTCCGTCGGCGCGTCCGCTGTCAGCCATGTCTGGATGTCCTGATGAAGGCTTTCCTGGGCTTTGAGGTCGGTGGTTACGACCACGATGGGGCGGTGGGGGAATTGTCTCCGGAGCAGCGCCGAAACGAACGGCCAAGCGGACGAGGCAACGGCGTTGAGAGACAAAGCTCCGCCCTGCGCGATCCTTTCGGCCACGGCCTGAGCGGGCGGCGTCGCGTTGATCAGGGCAACGACATCGCGCGTTGCCCTCGGGCTTGATTCAGAGGTCAATCCAAGGGGACGTACTGGACACAGACGGGCGAGCCGATGTCGACGGTGACGCCGGCGGGCTGCAGAAGACCTCGCTCGGGATCGATTCGGAACAGGACAAGGTTGTCCGATCCCTGGTTTGCCGCCCAGAGCCATGCGCCGGTGGGATCGATCGCGAAGTTGCGCGGGGCCTTGCCCTGGGTCGGGACGTTTGCGACGCGTTCGAGCGTGCCGCGCTGGAGGTCCCGGGCGAACACGGCGATGCTGTCGTGCCCGCGGTTCGAGCCATAGACGAACTTCCCGGTCGGATGCACCTCGATCTCGGCGGTCGAGTTATCGCCGTCGAAACCGTCCGGCAGGGTCGAGAGAGTCTGCACTTCAGCGAGCGATCCTCCCGCGCTGTCATAGGCGTAGACGGTGATAGTCGAGGACAGTTCGTTGATGCCATAGGCGTGCTTGTAATCTGGGGCGAAAGCCAGATGGCGCGGTCCAGACCCTGGCTTGACTGCGGCATGGGGTGGGTCATTGGGTGTCAACCGGCCGTTTACAGCATCCAGCCGGTAAATCATGAGCCGGTCCAGGCCGAGATCCGGCACGATCGCGACGCGATTGGCGGCATCGAGCGTGACGCCATGCGCATGCGGGCCTTCCTGGCGCTGCGGGTTCAAGCTCGATCCCTGGTGTTGATGGAACGACACCGCCTCGCCAAGCGCGCCGTTGCCTTGAATCGGCAACAGGGCCACGCTCCCGCCGCCATAGTTTGCGACCAGCACCCATTTGCCCGTGGCATCAAGGACAAGATGGCATGGCCCGGGACCGCCGGACGACACCTGGTTGAGGAGGTCGAGCCTACCCGTTGCGCGGTCGATGCTGAAGGCGCTGACGCTACCGGCTTTCTTGCCCTGGAACGTCCCCAACTCGCCAACGGCATAGAGGAACCGCTTGTTCGGCGCCAGGGCCAGGAAGGTGGGGTGGGCCGTTTCGGCCGCCAGAAACGGCGTCTCTGCCCGGCCATCTTTGGCGTTGAAGCGAAAGGCATAAATGCCCTTGCTCTTGGACCCAGTGTAGGTCCCGACATAGACCAGATCGTCAGTCGATTTGGCCAGCGCGCCCGGTGTCCCGGCCATCCAGGCGAGCGCGAGTGAGGTGCAGCCGGCCATGAGCGAACCGAGCTGGAATGAGGGCGTTTTTGCCTGCCGCATGCCGTTGTGTGCAGCCTCGGCTCCGCCGGGAGCGGCTGTCGCTTCGCGTGGCGTTGAGTTGATCGCGTTCATAGCTCCGTCCAAGCTCCCGGCACCGGCACGGGGTATCGGCCCTGGGCGTCCGCCACGATTGGCGGGGGGCTGTCGGTGGTCAGTTGATCGATGTTCGGGCAGAACTGGAAACTCGAGTTCATCGCCTCGTCCCACGTCACCACGCGGCCCATGTGGACCGCCGCTCGCCCCATCATGTCGGCGAGATTAGACCGTGCGGCGCGGACGGCTTCGTTGTGTGGGCGGTCGAGGCGGATGGACTCGAGCAGGTCATCCCACTCCGCCTGCCAGGGCGAGACGTCCTCCTTTGGTGCCCGCCAGGCGATGTTGTCGTTGGCGCAGCGCTGGTCGCGATAGGTGTGGACGGTGCCTTCGTGGATGTTGCCGGAGAACTGGGCGGCGCAGCGTGTGCCGTGCAGATAGGTGGCGAATTCCTCGTGGCATTTGGGCAGCCAGCGCACCACATCGGTCGCCTTTGTGCCGTCGGCAAACGTCCACTCGATCGCCAGCGAGTCGAGGTTCTGGCCGCAATCGGTGCTGTTGGCCGCCCGACCTCCGACGCCGTGGGCGGTCACGGGCCATTCGCCCTTGAGCCAGCAGATTTCGTCGATCTGATGGATGTTCATCTCGGCAAAGAGACCGCCAGAGACCCAGAGAAAGTGGACGAAATTCCGAACCTGCCAGTGCAAGTCTTTCTCGGTTTCCGGGCGCGGCCCCAGCCAGCCGCACGGCTGCATCCGGTACGCGCGGATGAGTTGGATTTGCCCGAGTTCGCCCTCGCGGATGCGGCGGATCAGTTCCTGACGGTTCTTCGAGTGGCGGCACTGGAGTCCGGCGGCGATCTTGAGATTCTTCGCAGCGGCGGCTTCGCCGGCCCGGATGACGCGGCGCACGCCCGGAGGATCGGCGGCAAACGATTTCTCCATGAACACGTTCACACCGCGTTCGACAGCGTACTCCAACTGGCCCGGGCGAAATCCCGCATACCCGCACAGCATGGCGATGTCACCCGTCCCCGGACGCAGCGCATCGATGGCCTTGCGCCAGCCGTCGAAGCCCACAAAGCGGCGATCGGGGGGCACATCCATGCGGTCGGCGTACTTCGAGTGGAGGTTCTGATAGGAATTGGACAGGCGGTTCTCGAAAAAGTCGGCCATCGCCACAAGTTTGACCGGCCCCTGCTTCGACTCGAAGGCGTCCACGGCCGCGCCGCTGCCGCGTCCGCCGCATCCGATCAACGCCAGGCGGATGGTGTTGTCTTCGGCGGCATGGACTGCGGGGAGGGAGACGCCCGCCAGGGCGGAGACGGCGACGGCCTTGCCGCTTTGGGCGAGAAACTCGCGACGCGAGCAGGCCGCCTGGCTGGGAGCGGATGCGTGGTGAGATGGGTGTCCGGTGTGAGTTGGCGTAATGTGATTGTGCATGGAGATGTTGTCGCCTCATGCAGCCGCGTTGTCGAGACGGATTCGTAGGGCTGGGCTGCGCCGCCACGGTGATTTCATTTAAATTCCTGAAGGGTTGCTGTTGTGGAGGTTGGAGATATGGAGAGGAGGACTGAATCTGGTCTGAGGCGCGCCTCGTTATGGATCGAGCGTCCACACTCGCGCTTCGAGCGGAGCCAGGGCAGGGCGAAGTTCGAGGTTCTCTCCGTCGAATCCGGTCTTGCACGCAATAGGAGGGGGTTCACCGATCGGTTCAACGCGGGCGCGCCTGGACAGACCGCATCTGGCTGCATCGAGACGGATTGTGGGGGTCAGCGGCTGATCGGCGATGCTCGCAACGGCAACTGCCATCCTGCCGTTCACGGCGCGCCAAGCCGACGCGAGCACCAGGGGCACTGTCATCTGGAACTCCTTTAGGGCCTCCCGTTGACCGGCGTAGATCGAGAGGCGCGAGATCGGGATTTCCTGGTGTGGCGTCTCGACGTTGGGAGGGGGAAGCATGGCGCCGTCCTGGAGGTAGTCGAGGGCGAGTTTGCGCAGGCGCGCAAGGCGCATGACATAGGCGATTTCGTCTGGGCGTTCGCGGAACTGGGAGGGCTGGAAGTTGGCGAGGGTTGGTTGCTGTCCCCAGATGAACGAGCGGGCCTGTTCGAGGTAGAACTGGCGCGAGAAGCGGCGATCGAGGAGTTCGAGCGGTTTTTGGGGCGCGAACTCGGCGGGCCAAAGGTCGTCATAAGGCGGCATCGTGAGTGACGAGTAGTTGCCGTAGAAGACGCCGTATCCATGGTACACGGCGTGGAAGAATGGGATTGGCTCCCAGCCGTCCGGCGCGGCGTATCGCTCGCGGCTCACGTCCAGAGCGAGCATGAGATCGAGGTGTGGCAGCCAGTTTTCCGCGCAGCCTTCGCCGGCCAACGCCACGCCACCGCGTGTCGGGCATCTCTGGCGGATATCGCTTTCGAGGGCCTTGAAGCCGTTCATCCAGTAGGTGCCGCCGCCGGGGGGATGTCCATGCTGAGAATCCAAGCAGACGAGGCTGCTGCACGCCTGGTCCATGTAGATGCCGTCCACGCCGAGGCGGTTGAAGGCTTCAATCGCCAATCCGGCGTACTTCGAGCGCCAGAATTCGGTGCCAAGGCACATCGTGGCACAGGGCAACTTGGTGAAGACATTGTAAACCTCGGGTCGCACCCGGCCGTCGGCGGCCTTGACGGCATAGGTTGCGGCGTTTTCGTTGGTCCAGCTTTCCGTGGTCATGCCCCAGAGCCTCTGGTTCATGTAGACCAACGCACGCACGTCGCTGGCGTGCGCCCGGTCCAGGGCCGCCATGAATGACGCATTTCCTTCGCGGGGCGGCAGGTACTCGGGGAAACCTGTGTCGTAGGCGCAACCGTGCCACCAGTGCCAGAAGACGCTGACTGGGAGGCCGATTTCACGCTGAAAGGCCACTGCGGGCTCGATGACCCCGGGCGAACGACCGCGATTCCAGATCCAGAGGCCGGTGTCGGCAATCCAGTGCGGGACGGCCTTGCGCTTCCATCGGCTCTCGCGAGCCCAGGTCTGGTTGGTTGCCCAGGCGCGATAGATTTCGGCGGCGTCAAACCACTTTCCCTGGAATGCGCCGATGATAGCGGAGTATGGCAGGGTGTAGCGCCGTCCAACCGCTTCCTCCCTGTCCGGAAGATGCACGATCTCGAGGTTGAGATCGGGCGCCTCGCCCGCCTCAGGCGCAACACTCTCGTCGACTCCCGGGTTCGGTCGCAAGACTGGGCCTTCCGCCCCTGTGCTGAAGGCCGCGAAGGCTTTGCGATAACCGGCGGTATCGTCACAGGCGAAGTAGAGTCCCGGTCCCGATTCCGAGTAAAAGGCCAGGCATTGCATCGAGCAGTGGCCAGGGTAGTCATATTCGCGTCGCACGCCGCCCGGGGCGCCGCCGGCGAAGATGTGGCGGGGATTGCGGGCGAGCAGGCCGGCCCAGAAGGGCACGGCCAGGCATTCGCGTTCGAGCCGGGGCAGGCGATGCACACGAGGGAAGCGGATGCGTTGGATCGTTCGTTCGCCGGGGGCATCGACAGCCAGTTGCCAGCGGCTTAGGGCGCGCCGTCGATCGAGGCGGACGATCACCTCGATGCGAAGCGCGGGCGCATCGGGAAGGCCAAAACCGCTCCAGTCGAGGCGCAAGCCCCTGTCCGAGCCGCGCAGTCTCTCGATGCGAAAGACGCGGGCGTCGGCGGGAGCAACGGTTCGCGGCGGCGCGCCGTCGAATTCGAGTTCCCAGAGGTCTCCTGGATGGGCGGCATTTGCGAAGTCCTGGCCTGAGGCGCGATCGGCCAACTCGAGGATGCGGCCATTGTGGGAGTCGACGCCCAGGACGAGCGATTGGTTTTCGAGTTGGACGACGTTTGCCGACGCGGTGGCGGCGATCACCGTGGCGCCGAGCCAAGGCGCGACTCCGCGCCTGACCGCGGAGAGGAAACAGGTCAGAATCGAGCGAACAATCATGTTCACGAACATTGGGTTGCGGCTGTGCCCGACTGCTCCAAGAGGCGGCTGCAATACCAGAGCATTCGAGGAAGGTGGAAGGGGCCTTTCCAAAGTGTGCCTTTGGCGCGTGAGGAAACCGAGCCATCCCGGTGGAGGTAGCCGTACCATTCGCCGTACTCGAGGTCAGGGAACCGGGCGAAGCTCCAGTCGTGGACCAGGCGATGGCGCTGGGCGAAGCGCGGCTCGCGGGTGAGTTCCCAAGCCAGGAGGGTGGCGATGATGGCCTCGGCGTGGGGCCACCAGAATTTCATGTCGTGCCAATACTCCTGCACGGGCAGGCGGCGCAGGTCGGTGAAGTAGAGCAACCCGCCATGTTCGGGGTCCCAGCCACGTGCCCACATCCAGTCGACGATGGTTGCGCCGAGTTGGACGAGCCTGCGGTCCTGGCGGAGGGCGCCTTCGTGGAGGACGAACCAGGCGCATTCGAGGGCGTGGCCGGGGTTGAGCATGCGCCCGTCGTAGTGGTCGAGGAGTGCGCCGTCCGGGGCGACGACTTCGAGCAACGCCTGGTGCTCGGGCTTAAGAAAATCGCGCTCGATTTCAGCGATGCTCGAGTCGATCCACTCGGTGCAGGTGCGTCCGGAGATTTCGACATCGCCCAGGTTCGCCCGCAGTTCCTGGGCTGCCCCGATGGCGATCATAAGCGGGCCGATCGCCTTTGCCGGGCGGGTTGGCTCGGACTTCGGCGGCATGATGCCGGGGGTAAAGCTGTGGTGCAGGTAGGCCGCAAACGCTTTGACGGCCTCGTCCGCCGCGCGGGCGTCGTTCGCCGCTTTCGCGAAGGCGGCGCAGCCGATGGCGGCGAAGCTCTCGCTGAACACGTAGCGGCGCATGCGCAGCGGGCGGCCTTCACGGGTGACGGTGAAGTACATCTTCCCGTCCGGGGCGAAGCAGTGTCGGCGGCTGAAGTCGAGGCACGATCGTGACGCCGCGAGCCACTCGGCGCGTGTCTCGATGGTGTTGAACAGGGTCGCGAACATCCAGCCTGCGCGTCCCTGGAACCAGACCGACTTGTCGGTATCGATGACCGTGCCGTCGCGGTCGAGCGCGGTAAGGATGCCGCCGTGCTCGGAATCGAGTCCGTGATCGAGCCAGAACGGAATGACATTCTCGAGCAGGGTCGCGCGGTAGAGGGCGGCAAGCCGAGCGCGACTCGAAGGGTCGGTGAGATCGGATGTCATGGCATCTTCGAAGAATCGGTCGGTCCCAGGTCGAACCACTCCTCGCCAATCGCTCGTCCCAGCAGGAAGAACTTGCGATCCGGGTACCAGAGGACCGCCTTGCCTTGGCGCACGGTGAAACTCGAGTAGAGGGCCAAATCGAGCCGGCCGGGCGTGCCGGGTTTGTCCAGGCTCACTCCGCTGTGGTCCATGAACAGTCTGGGTGCGTCGAACCGGACCGGCTGCTCCGCCCCGGGCTGAAAGCGGCTGGGGGCAAGGCAGACCGGACGCCTGTGAAAGCCGGTGTCCGTGGGGCCGTAGCCTTGGAAATGGCCGTCGTGGTTATGGATGAAGAGGGTGTAGCGCCCGCTGCAGGCGGTGTTGCCACCCATGTCGTAGATCGGGCAGGGGGAGAGCGGATGCAGGAGCGGCTCGGCGCCGTCCTTGCGCAGAAGACGCCGCGGTTGGGTCCACGTCTCGCCAAGATCGGCGCTGACACTCCAGAACGGGCTGCCGGACGCCGTCCGCATCACACAGAAGAGCCGTCCGTCGGGGAGCTTCACGACACTTGACTCCTGACAGGCGCTGACGTCCGGATGCCCGGGAAAAGGCACGGCCAGCGCGTGCTCGTTAGCGGCGAGGCAACGGATGTCCAAATCCTGCACGGCTTAACTTGTTTGTTGAGGCGCATCCAGTTCACGGGGGCGGATGAGGAGGACAAGCACAACGGAGATCACGGCGGCGCTGGCAAAGATGCCGAAGATGCCAAAGAGCGGAACCTGGCGATCGCGCAGGATGCCGAATCCCCAATCGGCCAAGCCGCCGCAACTGATGCTGACGAGGTTCATGATGCCGTAGCCGGTGGCGCGCAACTCGGGCCGCGCGATCTGGCAGAGGATGGGCATGTTGTTGCAATCGAAGAAACCCCAGCCGAGCCCGAACAGAATGAGGAAGGCGAGGGCGACCCCGAGCAATCCGGTCCGCGGCGCGTAGCCCACGCCGAACATGGCCGGCACGATAAGCGACATGCCGATGGCGCTGACGTAGATGCGTCCCCGGCGAGTGCGGCGCATCCAACGGTCGGCCAGCCAGCCGCCGGTCACGGCGCCGATGATGGCGGCCACCTGCCAGTAGAGCGTGGCGGAGACGCCGGCCTTGCCCTGGCCGATGTTGAACTCGGCCTTGAGGATGGCAGGCATCCAGTCGCGCACGACCCACCCGGCGAGGGCCGGCAAAGTGAAGTAGAGGACCAGGAGGATAAACGAACTGTTGCCCAGCAGTTCACGGAGCGCGCTGGCCGGCGAGGTGTGTGGGCGTTCGATGCTGTCGGCGGGACGGGGAGGATTGCGCAGGAGAAAGAACAGGGGCATGGCGTAGAGGACGCCGACGATGCCACAGGTGTCGAACGCCCAGCGCCAGCCCAGCGCGGGGCTGTCGGCGGCGTAACCGCTGAAGCCTCCGATGATCACGCCGGCGTAGATGCCCATTTGATGGAGTCCGACCGCTCGGGAACGGGTCGGGCCGAGGTGGAAATCGGCGATTAGGGCCAGTGCGGCGGGGATGTAGAAGGCCTCGCTCACGCCCATGACGGCCCGCGTGACGAGGAGTTGGTCGTAGGTGGTGACGTGGCCGGTGGTCCAGGTGACCGCCGACCAGACGAAGAGGCTTCCGGCAATGACATGGCGGCGGCTGAAACGATCGGCGAGGTAGCCGCCGATGGGACTGAGGAAGGCGTAGACCCACTTGAAGAGGGCGAGAATCTTCCCCCAATTCTCCTCGAGCGCGATGTCCGGGATGTCCTCCATGACTGAGAACTTCATGGCGGCCAGCATCTGGCGGTCGAGATAGTTCAAGAGCGCCACCGGCACCAGGAGCGCCACTATGAGCCACGCCGTGCGCGAGGCGGAGGATTGCGAAGAGGCTTCCATAATCGGTTCGGTCGTGACACTCGAGATGTTCGTGCGGGCACAGTCTACAGGCGCGCGCCGTCAGGCGTCGACTCTCTGTTGAGCGGGATTGCGGAGTCGCCCAACTCCAGGAACCGCTGCATCGAGGGTGTCTGGCGGGCGTGGCGGACGGCGGGTTGTTCCGTTTTTCGGCTTGCGCACGCATAAGAAACGTCCATAAAAACGCGCATGAGCAATCACGACAACCATCCCACCAGTCAGCTACCGGACTATATAACGAGCGCGAAACCGTTGGGGGCTGAAGCGCGGGCCCCCTGGTACAAGAACGTGGCTCCGACCTATGCCGGCATCTTCCTTTGGTTCGTTTTCTGGCAAGATGCGGTGAAGTCGGACGGCCTGGGCGGGGCGCTGTCGCAGGGATTGGGCGTCGCCCTGCTCGGTTTGGTGCTGGCCGCGGCGATCTGCCATTTCCTGTTCTACCTGGTGCCCGGCTTGTTGGGCATGAAGACCGGTTTGCCCTTGTACATTGTGGGCACATCGACCTTTGGAACCCAGGGCGGGCTGATCATGCCGGGCTTTCTGATGGGCATCTTGCAGTTCGGGTGGTTGGGCGTGAACGCATTCGCCTCCTCGCTAGCCCTGAGCGCGGTGATTCCGATCAAGGCGGAGATTCTCATGGTAGTGTGGGGTTTCCTGGCGGCTTTTGTCGGTTTGAAAGGCATCCAGTATGTGGCCAAGGTCTCGACCTACCTGCCGTTGATTCCCTTGATCATCCTCGTCCTGATGCTGTTCAAAACCCTCGGGACTGTGGGCAGCTTCGAGCCGCAGACGATCATTGACGCGCATCGGACGGTTCTCCCGAATGCCCCTGCCGCTCTGAGCGCGTTCGGCGTGATCGCCTTCCTGCTCACATACGTGGTCGGGTTCTTCGCCACCGCCGGCGCAGCCGGGGTGGACATCGCAATGAGCAGCCGGAACGAGAGCGACGTCAAGAAGGGTGGTCTGGTCGGGATCGCGCTGGCGACGCTGGTGACGGCGGGCATCTCCGCGCTTGTGGTGGCGGGCGTTTTCGGCTCGAAGGAACTGTCGGCGCAGGCGGTTGCGGCGGCCCAGGCGGCTGCCGAAAACAAGGATCAGTTTCTGCTGCGGTCGACCAACATGATCAGCGTGGTCATGGGCAGCGGCCTCGGCAAGTGGCTCCTGTTCGCGCTGGCAGTGGCGGCGTTCCCGTCGGCCTGCTTCTCGGCGCTGATAGCAGCCAACAGCTTCAAGACAACCATGCCCAAGGTGAATCCCTTCCTCTCGGTCGGCATCGGCGCGACCGTCAGCGTCATTCTCGCCGTGACAGGCTTGGCGGGCAAGGTCGTTCCTGTTTTCGTGATCATCGGCGCCTCGTTTGGCCCGATCTGCGGCGCGATGATGGTGGATTATCTGCTGGCAGGTCAGAAGTGGAGCGGTCCCCGCGCGGGCTTCAATCCGGCCGGCTGGATCGCATGGGCGCTGGGTTTCATCGTCGGCATCCTGCCGAACCTCGGCTGCAACGTGCCGGCTGCGCCCGTCGCGGCGTTTATCGTCGGCGCCGTGGTTTACTGGATTTGCGCCAAGTCAGGCATGATGTCGGCCGTTGTCCCGCTGCCCGCGGCGAATACGCCCGCGAACAAGTAAGTTCTCTTCTCCTTTGCACGACGGTGGCTCGCCGCGCAGGCTGTTCGGGATCGCGCGGCGAGCCGGCCTGTTGTCCCATCCGCGCCATCTCCTTGCCGCGGGTGAGTCGGTTCATATCAAGGCATAGCAGTCCTCTTGCGCAGTCTGATCGCCATGTCCTTGGACGTGGTGTGTAATATGCGGGTTAGCCGCCCAGGGACTTCGCGCGCCGGTGGCCTTCCTGGATAAAGCAGTCCATCAGCGCGGTCCGCTTCCCCGTCCATAGGGCTCCGACCACGATAGGTGGGAACTCCGTGAGTGGGAGCAGGCGCAGGCCGGGCGGGTGAGCCGCTTTGGGGATATGGATGCCCAGGCCGATGCCGAACCCGTTGGCTGCATAAGTTTCAACCAGGCCCAACGAACCGACTTCGAGGCTGGGATACCAATCGATGTTCCGCTTCTCGAGTTCTCGCCGGAAATGGCGGCAGATCGCCTCGCAGGCCGGGAGGGTGATGAGCGGCTCGTCAATCCGGTCGCGCTTCCACAAATCGGCGGCGCTCTTGAGTGGATTGTTCTTCGAGACCATGAGCAGGAGAGGCAGCCTGATGAGTTCCTCGTGATGAATGCCGGCCGGCAGCCGCCCCTCCCAGATTGTGATCGCCAGGTCGATGTCTTGCCGAAGCAGCCAAGACTCGATCTGCGGCTGGTAGCCTTCCCTCAGGAACAACTTCAATTGCGGGTACTGCTTCCGCACGTTGAGCACGACCTCGGGCAGGTGATCGCGCTGGACCACCTCCGACGACCCGATTCGAATCGCCTGCGCCATGCCACCCCGAATGCGCTCGCCAATGCTGTCGAGGTTGTCAAAAAACGGTTTGACAAACTCGTACAACTCCTCGCCCGCCTTGGTCAGGGCAAAGGGACGCCGGTGAAACAGGGTCAGACCGAGGTCGTCTTCGAGCTGGATCACCTGGGCGCTGACGGCCGGTTGCTGGATTCCGTAAGGGATGTTCCGCACGGCCTCGCTGATGCCCTTGTGGCGGGCGACGTAGTAGAAGAGCTCCAAGTGGTGAATATTCATCGGCTCCAGGAATACCGGGCCTGAGGCGCGCCTCGTTACGGCTCTTGAGCCGCCGCCTCGCGCTCCATGCGCTCCCATTTCAGAATGTGGTCCTGGTGTGTCCCGCCCAACTCGAGCAGCTTGTCTCGGGCGTAGACCATCTCCTGCCGATTGGTCCCCACCAGGGCATAGTCGCGCTTGAGGAAGATCGCCTCCTCGGGACAGACTTCTTCGCACAGGCCGCAGAAGATGCAGCGGAGCATGTTGATCTTGAACTCGAGGGGCATCTTCTCGGCGTTGCGGCGGTCGGCGGGGGGGCCATCCGGGCCGGGCGGTGTGATCGAGATGGCTTTGGGAGGGCAAACGAACTCGCAGAGCTGGCACGAGACGCATTTGGTGTTGCCGTTCTGGTCGCGAACCAGATAAGGCGCGCCGCGGTAAGCCTGAGGCACGACCCATCGCTCTTCCGGATACTGCATGGTCACTTTGCGTCGAAAGAAATGACGCAGCGTGACCTTGAAACCGTTCCAGACCGCAGGCAGATAGAGCCGCTCGGCCCAATTCAGTGGATTTCGTTTGACAATCATTACCCTGCCTTCAGCCAGAGCCACAAGGCCGTGACCACAATGTTCCCCAGCGCCAGCGGCACGAGCCGCGTCCAGCCCAGCGCCATCAGTTGATCGTAGCGAAACCGCGGCCACATCCAACGCACCCACACGAACAAGACCATCATCGCCAGAAGTTTGGCGAGGAAAATGCCGATGTGCAGCAGCCCGCCCCAAAAGGTCGAAGCCGGCTGATCCAACCCGAAAAACGGCAGCGTCCACCCCCCAAAAAACAGCGTCACCAGCATCGCCGACGCGGCGATCATGTGCGCGTACTCGGCCATGAAGAAGAGTGCGAATTTGATCGAGCTGTACTCGATGTTGTAGCCCCCGGCCAATTCCTGTTCCGCCTCGGGCATATCGAATGGCAGCCGGTTGGTTTCGGCGAAAGCCGCCACCAGGAAGATCGCGAACGCGAGAGGCTGTTTGAAGATCAGCCAGCCGAACAGGCCGCGCGCCTGATAGTCGATCACCGCGCCCAGGTTCAAATCGCCCACAAGCAGGAACAGCGGGATCAGCGAAAGCCCCATCGCAATCTCGTACGAGATCATCTGGGCGCCCGAGCGGATGCCCCCCATCAACGGGTATTTCGAGCGTGCCGCGTAGCCGGCCAGCACGATCCCGTACACGCCCAGCGACGCAATCCCGAATGTGTAGAGGATGCCGATGTTCAGGTCGGCAATCACCATCCGATTGTCCGGATTGCCCAGGGTCGAGCCGAATGGGATCACCGCCACGACCAGAAGGCTCGGGATCATCACAAGGGCTGGCGCCAGCCAGAAATAGACCGGATGCGCCTGGGCCGGCATGAAATCCTCCTTCAGGAATGCCTTGACGGCGTCGGCCAGCGGCTGCAGCAGGCCGAATGGCCCGGCGCGGTTGGGGCCGATGCGGTCCTGGATCGCGGCGCACACCCTACGTTCGATCAGGACGGCATAGGCCACCAGGAACATCACAATCGCGAAGACGCCGACGACCTTCAGGGCTCCGAACGTCACGGACTGTTCGATGGGAGTGAGACGCTCGAGCAAGTCCATCGGTCAGCGGGGTTCGTTGTCCGGAGTCCGCGATTGCATAGGCACCGTCAGGCCCGCGTCCCCCAAAGCCGCCCACTCGAGCCCATGCAACGCCGGCACATCGCCGGCCATTTGGTTGAACAATCCCTCGATGGTGTCCGGAAAGGCGTGGCCCGTGAGCGCCATCACCAGATCGCGCAGGAATTCCCATTCGGGTCGCGCGTCGCCTGGCGGATCGATCGCCGCGAAGACGCGCTGCACGCGCCCGTGCACGTTCGTGAAGCTCCCCCGCTTCTCGACCGCGGCGCATCCCGGCAAAAGGTGATGAGCCAGGGCGGTGGTCGGATTGGGCAGGACATCCGACACGATCAGGGTCTCGAGCTTGGCCAACAGGTCGGCGCCCAGACCGCACCGTGTGACGTCCTCGCCGAACACCAGCAGGGTCTTCAGGCTGCCCGTCCGGATTCCCTGGGCGAACCGGGGCACATTGGACCCCATCGGGTCGGCGGCCAGACCGAACAGGCGCGCCCCGGCGCTGTTGGGATTGCGATCGGCAGAGACGAGCCAGCGATCCGGTTCACCCGAGCGTGGCACGGAGTCCGAGACCGCGCCGAGCCTTTGCGCCAGCTTGCGGAGCAGATAGAGTTCTTCGTTTGTCTGGCGGGCCGAGGCGACGATAGCCACGGAGCTGGGCGGTGCATTGCGCAGGGCCGATGCGACCGCAGCCAGCGCGGCGGGCCAGGCGGGTGCGGGAAGCCGGCTGCCGCCCAGCTTCACGATGCGGTCGGGCCGGTGAATCCACTTGTAATTGAGCCGCCCGGTGTCGCACATCCACGACCCGTTCACGGCGCCATTGTCGCGCGGCGTGTAGCGCAGAACCCGGTTCTCACGGGAGCCGATAAGGATGTTGCAGCCGGTGCCGCAACTGGTGCAAACGCCCTTGGTTTCTTTCAGGAACCAGACCCGCATCTGGAAACGGAAGTCTTTCGATGTGAGGGCGCCGACGGGGCAGAGATCGACGGTGTTGAGGCTGTAGTTGTTGTCGAACGGGCGGCCGGGGTAGTGGGTGAGAGTGCTGTAACTGCCCCGATTGACGATCCCCAGGGCGTCGTCGCCCACCAGGTCGCGCGTGAACCGAATGCAGCGCGTGCAGAGAATGCAGCGCTCGTCGTCGAGCACGATCCGCGGACCGATGTCGACCTGCTTGGGCTTGTGGACCTTGGTCTCGACGAACCGGCTGGCCGACTCGCCGTAATCGACCGAGTACTCCTGGAGCCTGCATTCCCCGGCCTTGTCGCAAATGGGACAATCGAGCGGGTGATTCGCAAGCAGAAACTCGAGCACCCCCTCCCGCATCCGCTTCACCCCGGGTGTGTCGGTGTAGATCGCCATACCCGACGTGATCGGCGTCGCACACGCGATCGCCGGGCGCGGCGATTTGTTGATCACCAGTTCCCCGTCCGGCCCGCGCACGGCGTGGCGATCCGGCCCGAGCACCGGTGTGCCGTACTCGACCAGGCACATCCGGCAATTGCCTGCCACCGGCAGCCTTGGATGATAGCAGTAGAACGGCACATCGACCTTCGCCGCCGCACATGCCTGGAGCATGGTCGTCGGCGCCAACTTGCCCGTCCAATCAGGCATCAGTCTCGGCACGACAACCTTCTGGCCGTTCACCGTGACGACAATTGCATCCGCCGGCGGCGTCGATGGGGAGCCGAGTGCGGTCGAGCTTGATCCGGAAACCTCGTGCCGGAACGAGGACGCGGATTCCCGGGCCATGCCCGATGGGGGATGAGTCGGGGTCATGCGGCCTCCTTGGACTGCCGTGCCTGATCGGCTTTGCCTTTGGCCACGAACTCGTCCTTGAACTTCGAAACCATGCTCTGGACCGGCCACGAGCAGGCCTCCCCAAACGCACAAATCGTCCGCCCGCCGGGGATGTTGTCGGCGATATGCATGAGATACGCGGCATCCTCGGCCCGCCCTTCTCCGCGCGTCATCCGCCGCAGTGCCTTCGCCATCCAAAGCGATCCCTCGCGGCAGGGCGTGCATTGTCCGCAGCTCTCGTGAGCGAAGAACTCGCTGATGTTCGCCAGCACCGCCACTATGTCCGCCGAATCGTCCAGCACGATGATCGCCCCCGAGCCGGACATGCTGCCCGCGGCAATCAGAGTCGTGAAATCGTACGGCAGATCCAGCACGTCAATCTCCCGCTCGCCCTCACGCCCGTCGGGTTGCTTGAGCCGGATTCTGACCTTCTCCCCGGCCTTGAACACCTTGGACGACACCCCGCCGGGAATCACCGCCTTGAGTCTGCGTCCCGGTCGAAGCCCGCCACCGAAGGCCGGATCGTAGATCAGGTCGCGGAGCGTGGCCTCCCCGACCTCGATCTCGTAGTAGCCAGGCCGGACCACGTGTCCGCTCAGGCACACGATGCGAGTGCCGGTGTTGTTCGGGGTGCCCAGGCTGGCGTAGGCTGTCCCCCCCATCTCGACCACATGCTTGACCGCGCAGAGCGTCTCGACATTGTTGACGATGGTCGGACACATGTACAACCCCAGCACCGCCGGGAAATAGGGTGGCTTAATCCGCGGATAGGCCCGTTTGCCCTCGATCGACTCGATCAGCCCGGTCTCCTCTCCGCAGATGTAAGCCCCGGCGCCCCGATGCACATGGATTTCGAGATCGTAGTTGCTGCCGAGGATGTTCGTTCCCAGGTACCCGTGTGACTTCGCCTCCGCAATGGCACGCTCGAGGATTTGCGCTCCCTCGACAAACTCGCCCCGGATGTAGATATACGCCAGGTGAACGTCGTTGGCGTATCCGGAGATGACCATCCCTTCGAGCAGTTGGTGCGGGTCTTTGTATATGATCTGGCGATCCTTGAACGTGCCCGGCTCCGATTCGTCTGCATTGCAGATCAGATAGATCGGCTTCCCACTCTTACGATCCACCAGCGCCCACTTCATGCCGCATGAAAAACCCGCCCCGCCCCGCCCGCGCAGCCCGGACACAACCACCTCTTCCCGGATCTGTTCCTGCGGGCTCTTCGGCTTGCCGTCCGGCCCATTCCGCGTGGTGAGCGCTAAGACCCGCTTCAAAACCTCGTAGCCGCCGTGCCGCGCATAGCAGTCGAAATCCGGTGTGTAACCGGATTGATCGATGTGTTTGAGGATGAGACGATGTTCCTGCGGCATACCGGCGGCTTGACTCTCGGGATGGAATCTCTAGGGTTCGCCACGCGCTCGATTGCCGAGTGGTGTAACGGTAGCACAGCAGACTCTGGATCTGTTTGTCATGGTTCGAATCCATGCTCGGCAGCCATCGCGCTCCGAACCTTCCATCCCGGCACTCAGAAATCGCTCCGTTTCTCCATGGAGCGTCTGGCCCGGCGAGACCGGGGTTGTCGACGGACCTGTCATGTCGGCACTTGCCGTGTGAAGCGCGTCACGAGCGCCGAAGCCATAGAGCAATTCACCTCATGCCGCAAGGCCAAAACCGCCCGGAAACCGCCCCAGCACACGGTCATTTCATTTATGGCACAGAGGGTCGAGGCCGATTACTCCCGATCAATCACGGCTTCCTTCAGGTCGCGGCGCGTGGTGGGAAGCGGGTGTTCGGCAGCGTAGCCCAGCGGCAACATGGCCACCGGGCGCTCGCCGGTCGCGAGATGGAGCACGCGGCAGACCGTGCTTTCGTCGAAAGCCCCAACCCAGCAGGTGGCCAATCCCAACCCTGTTGCGGCCAATTGGGCGTAGGATGCGGCGATCGTGGCATCCTGGACGCAATACAGGCTTGCGCCCCGTTCGCCGTACTTCACCGATCGCGCCGGGACCGCGCAGAAGACGAGGACGACCGGGGCCGACGCCAGAAATTCCTGACCGAGGGCGGCGACTGCCAAGGCCCTTTTAAGCAGTTCGTCTCTGACCACATGGATGTGGTAGGCCTGCAGGTTGCCCGCGGAGGGCGCGTGGCAGGCCGTTTCGAGCACGATGCGCAGTTTGCCCGGCTCGAGGGCACGCTGCTCGTAAGCGCGCACTGACCGACGCGATTGAATGGCTTTGAAAAGGTCCATAAGTCTCGATCCGGAAACCGTCCGGCCCAATGACAATAGCGGGGCGGCAAAGATGCGCAAACGAAGTTGTGCCCAGTGTTTCTCAGTTGGAGTGCAGAGCCTTGACGCCGGGTGAAGGCGCGCTGGCTGCAGCATCGGAGAATGCGGCGGTTCTGGGCCGGATTCCCGGACCTTGGCTTCAAGCCTTGCCAAGACCAGAGTGAGTCGCGTCAGAACACTCTCATTTGTTTGCGCAACCGGGGCGTTTCACGTAACAGTTCGCCGTGCATCGCATTTCGAAGCGACATTTGACGCGGCTGGCTGGCTTTTTGGCGGCAGGGCTCGCGTTGGGCACAGCGGGCTGCGATCGGGACGCCATCAGAGTTTATCAGGCGCCCAAAGACCCGGCAGCGGCGCCCGCTATGGCCCATGAAACGGCCGCGCAGTCCAGGCCGGCATGGACAGCGCCTGCCCATTGGCAGGAGCAGGCTCCCGGCACCATGCAGGTGGCCCGGTTTTCGGTGACATCGGACGCCGGCAGGGCCGAGATGACGGTATCCGTGCTTCCGGGCGACGGTGGTGGCCAGGCGCCCAATGTGAACCGCTGGCGGGGGCAGATGGGCCTGCCCGCCGCGGACGAATCGGAACTGGCCAAACTGCGAATTCCGATCGAGGTCGCGGAGGCCGAGGCCTACGCGGTTGAACTTGTGGCCGAGACCACGCATCGCCGGATGATCGCGGCAGGGATTGCCCGGAACGGGCGGACGTGGTTCTACAAGCTCCTGGGCGACGACGCCGTTGTTGCGAGGGAGAGGGATGCGTTTCTCGAGTTTGTGCGAACGGTCCGATACGCCCCTTGATTCCATGATGAGGTTTTTCTCGTCGATCCGGCTCACGCTGGTGTGTTTGGCCTGCGCGATGGTGCTGGTGTTCGCCGGCACGCTGGCGCAAGTCGAGTTGGGGCTCTACGCGGCCCAGGCGAAGTACTTTCGCAGCGTGCTGGTCTTTTGGACCATCCCCGGCACATCGGTTGGAGTGCCGGTCCTCCCGGGCGGTTACCTGGTTGGCGGGGTGCTCCTAATCAACTTGATCTGTGCTCATGTGCAGCGCTTCGGCCTGAGCCGGGACAAACTGGGTCTGTTGATGATCCACGCGGGCCTCATTCTGCTTCTGCTCGGCCAGCTCGCAACCGACCTGCTCTCGACTGAGAGCACAATGCGGTTGAGCGAAGGCGAGTCCATGAGCTACTCGGAGGACGCCCGCCACTGCGAACTCGCCATCCTGGATACCAGCGCTTCCGACCACGACCTCGTGGTTGCCATACCCGAGACGCGCTTGGCCCGACACAAGCAGATTCGCCATCCCGGCCTCCCATTTGAGGTTCGTGTGATCGAGTATTGGCCCAACTCGACGCACAGACCGATCGAGCCGGGGCAGGGGACGGCCCGAGCCACCCAGGGCGCAGGCCAGCGCGTTCAGTTCGTCTCCGCGACGCCCGAGACGCGGATGGATCGGCGCAACATCCCCGCTGCCTATGTCGAGTTGGTTGCGTCCGGCGGATCCCTGGGCGTCTGGGCCGTGTCGCTCTGGATCGGTGCAGGCCAGGAGTTTCAACACGAGGGCAAGAACTACGAAATCGCGCTGCGCCCCGCGCGGCATTACCGGCCCTTCGCCCTCAAATTGCTGCGATTCTCGCATGACAAGTATATGGGCACGGACATCCCGAGTAACTTCTCGAGCGATGTACATCTGAGCAATGCGCGCACGGGCGAAAGCCGTGATGTGCGCATCTACATGAACAACCCGTTGCGGTACGGAGGCGAGACTTTCTACCAATCTGGCTACGACCAGCAGGACCCGCGCGTGACGATCCTGCAGGTGGTCCGAAATCCGGGCTGGCTGACGCCTTATTTCTCGTGCGTGCTGGTGGGCGCGGGGCTGGTTGTCCAGTTTCTCAGTCACCTCGTGAGCTTCGTGAAACGAAGAAACGCATGAACAAATGGCTGCCGTGGATTGTCACCGGTGTCTTTGGCCTCTGGGCCCTGAGCGGGCTGCGTCCTCCCCGCCCCGCCACCGATTTCGACAGCATCGGATTTGGGCGTCTACCGACTGTGCTGAACGGGCGTTTGCAGCCGCTCGATTCCGTGGCGCGGAACAGCCTGCTGCTTCTTTGCGGCAAGCAGTCGGTGGGATTGGGCCGCGGCGCCCGGATGCCGGCCATCGATTGGCTCCTCGAAGTCGCCATGAAGCCCGAGGTCGCCGATGGCCGGGCGGCCTTCAAGATCGATCACCCGGAGTTGCGCGGTCTTCTGGATTTAGCCCCGGACGGCTCGCTCTATGTTGGTTTCGACGCGATTCGGAGCCGGGTCGAGGAGATCGAGACGCAGGCGCGTCGCGCGAGCGCGGTGCCGGTTGAAAACCGCAGCAGTTTCGAGAAAGCGGTCGTGAGGCTCTCCAGCGGGGTCTCGCTCTATCACCGGCTCAAGAACAGCTTCCGGCCTGAAGACACTGAGGACTTCGCCGCCGTCGTCGCCGCTTATGAGAGGTCTCTTGGTCCGGGTTTGGCGGCGTGGCGGCTCCGCCAGGAGAACAGGCCATTCAGCCAGGAGGATCTTGACAGGCTCTCCAAGGCGCTGCAGGGCTTCGACGTTCTGAGCAGCCTGGCTTACCCCTTGCTGATCCCGCCGCGCGACCTCCAGACCGGGCGCGAGCCGTGGTCGAACCTGGGAACCAGCCTGATCGAGGCGATCCACGCGGGCGAGATTCACCCCGCGGTTCGCTTCTATGCGGCCATGGCCTCGGCGTATCGACTTGGCAAAGCGGAGGAATTCAATCGGGCTTTGGCCGACTATCGAGGCTGGCTTGCGGGGCCTTTCGCGTTGGAAGTGCGAAAGGCTTCTCGAGAGTTCATCTACAACGCATGGCGTCCGTTTGTCGTCAGTCTGGCGCTCTATCTCCTGGCGTTTCTCGCCGGGTGCGCGTCGTGGTTTGGCTGGTTCCAGGTGCTCAACCGCACGGCGATCAAGCTGTTGGCTGTCGGATTCCTCGTGCACACGGCGGGGATTGTCTTTCGCATGGCGCTCGAAGGGCGACCGCCGGTCACGAATCTGTACTCGTCCGCCGTATTTGTCGGGTGGGGCGCAGTGCTCCTCGGTTTGATCATCGAGCGGCTCAACCGCGACAGCATCGGCGTGGTCATGGCGGCGGCGTTGGGTCTTCTGACCCAGATTGTGGCGCACAATCTGTCGTTGGGCGGCGACACGATGGAGATGCTGCGCGCGGTCCTCGACAGCAATTTCTGGCTGACGACGCATGTCATAACCATCACCCTCGGGTACTCGGCGATGTTCGTGGCGGGGTTTCTCGGCATTGTCTACGTGGTTCGGCGGGCGTTCACCGGCACATTCACCGAGGCGATCGGCAGGCGGTTGGCCCGAATGGTCTATGGCGTGATCTGCTTCGCCACGCTTTTCAGCTTCGTCGGCACGGTGGTGGGCGGCATTTGGGCCGATCAATCCTGGGGCCGGTTTTGGGGGTGGGATCCCAAGGAGAACGGCGCGCTGCTCGTGGTGCTCTGGTGTGCCATTATCCTCCATGCCCGAGGGGGCGGTCTGGTTCGGGAGCGCGGGCTGATTAACCTGGCGATCTTCGGGAACGTGGTGACGAGCTTCTCCTGGTTCGGCGTCAACATGCTCGGCGTGGGTCTGCACTCGTACGGGTTCATGGACCAGGCGTTCGTCTGGCTGATGGTCTTCGTCGTCAGCCAGTTGCTCTTCATCGGGTTGGCATTTTCGAGCGGGCCTTCGGGTGCAAGGTGTCGACGCTGACCGAGAAGGCCATGGCGAAGCAGACGTAGCCCTTGTGGATTTCACGGGTTGCCTTGGCGAGCAGGAACAGGCCGTCGACGATCAGGATCAGAAGCCGATCCGCACCGGAGAATACAACGAGCGCAGGCCGGGGTTCCTCTCTGTCGGCAGGCAGGCCGGGCCCGGCGCTCTCAACGCGGTCACGGTGAGAAGCGCTTGCGCCGCCGGCGGGTCGCTTGACAGGTCCGACCTCCCTCCTATAGTTCGTGTCAATGTTGAATGACGATGTTTCGTCCGGCGGCGGGGAGCCGCCATCGCACCCATCCTTCGAATCGCTGAAGGCGTTTCGGTCGGCTGGACGGGGGCCGTGGGCGCAGGTTGCCGACAGCGACTGGAACGACTGGCGCTGGCAAATGCGGCATCGGATCACGACGCTCGAACAGCTCGAACGTTTGTTGCCGGCGCTCGCCCCGGAAGAGCGGGCAGGGACCGATCTTGTCGCCGCCAAGCTGTCGATGGGGATCACGCCCTATTTCTTCAATCTGATCGATTTGTCCGATCCGCTTTGCCCGATTCGGCGCCAGGTGGTGCCGCGGCTCGAAGAGACGGACCGAGCGCCCTGGGAACTGACGGACCCATGCGGGGAGGACCGGCATTCGCCCGTGCCGGGTTTGGTGCATCGGTACCCGGATCGCGTGCTGTTCCTGGTCACGAATCGTTGCGCTTCGTATTGTCGGTATTGCACGCGCTCCCGGCTGGTCAGCAACGCGTCCGGCTATGGTTTTCATCCTGACTTCGAGCGCCAACTCGACTACATCGCACGCACGCCCCAGGTGCGCGACGTGCTGCTGAGCGGGGGCGATCCGCTGGTGTTCAGCGACGACAAACTCGAGCATCTGCTGAATCGCTTGCGGGCCATTCCGCACGTCGAGTTTCTGCGGATCGGGACGCGCATTCCGATTTTCCTGCCGCAGCGCATCACGCCGGATTTGTGCGGCATGCTCCGCCGATTTCATCCCTTGTTCGTCAGCATTCACTCGAATCATCCGCACGAGTTGACCATCGAGGCGCGCGAGGCGTTGGGGCGTCTTGCGGACGCGGGGATTCCCCTTGGCAACCAATCCGTCCTGCTCAGGGGCATCAACGACAGCGTCGAGGTCATGCGCGCCCATGTCCAGAAGCTCCTGCTCTGCCGGGTCCGCCCGTACTATCTTTACCAATGCGATTTGATTGCCGGATCCGCTCACTTCCGGACCAGCGTCCAGAAGGGGCTCGAGATCATCGAGGGTCTGCGCGGTTACACAACGGGGTATGCGGTGCCCACGTTTGCGATCGATGCGCCCGGCGGCGGTGGTAAAGTGCCGGTTTCTCCGGACTACGTGCTCAGTCGCAACGCGGAGCGGGTGGTGATTCGGAACTATGAAGGCAAGATCTTCGAGTATCCGGAGGCGCTCGACTGCGCTGCGCCGTGCCGGGCCGGCCAGGGCGCGCAGTCAGACTGGGCTTAACCTGAGGAGGCGCTGGTTCCGAGACCCGGTCCGATCGAGCGACAAGCTCCGCACTCAAGGCTCGATCAACACGCGGTAGAGTCGGGCGCCAGAGACAATGGGACGAGTCAGGCTGTTGGTGGGAGGGGTGGCGGGGAGATTCCGCTCGACGACAAAGGGGTTTGCCCCGATGGCGTCCCACGGCAGGACGGTATAGAACGCGTTGCTGACACTCCGCCACTGGATGACGAAGTCGTTGGACCCCACCATGCTCGTCAGGGTCAACGGCTCGATCCAGAAAAACAGGGCGGTGGGGGCACCCCAATTGCCGGCGGTGTCTTGCGTCTAGATGAACAGCGTATGGCGGCCGGGCGTCCAGGCCGTGGTGTCAATGAGGTAAGGCTGGCGGCAAGCCTTGTTCGAGAGCATCAGCACGAGCAGGTCGTAGCCCCGCTGTCCGCCCGAATGGGCCTTCTCCCAACAGTCCTCAACGCCGATCAGCGAGGCCATCTCGGGATGCTGCGCCGCGATTCGGGCCAGGGCATCGCGGGTCTCCTCGACGGTCCGGTCTGGAATCCTGGCGGATTGGGCAGGCGCGCGTTGCGGGCGTGCGTTGGCCAGCGCCGTGAGCCCCGAGTCCTACGCTTGACGGAAGAGGGCTTCAGCGAATTGGCGGGCGTCGAAGGGTTGAAGGTCGTCGGGTTGTTCGCCGACGCCGATGAACTTGATGGGGAGTTCGAGTTCCTTCTGAATGGCGACGACCATGCCTCCCTTGCTGGTTCCGTCGAGTTTCGTCACGATCAATCCGGTCAACGAGACGGCCTTATGAAACTCGCGCGCCTGGTTGAGGGCGTTCATCCCGGTGGTCGCATCGAGCACCAGCAGGACCTCATGAGGCGCTCCGGGCAGTTTCTTGTCCATGACTCGGTGCACTTTCTGGAGTTCCTTCATGAGGTTGTTCTTGGTGTGCAGACGCCCGGCGGTGTCCACGAACAGGTAGTGCGCGCCCCGCGCCTGGGCGGCCGAGATCGCGTCATGGGCCACCGCAGCCGGATCGGCGGAATAGGCGCCGGCGACCACCTCGACCCCGAGTCGCTCTCCCCACACCTTCAATTGCTCGATGGCGGCCGCGCGGAACGTGTCGCAGGCGGCCAGGACGGCGCGGTCTCCCTGCGATTGCACGAGGTGAGCGAGCTTGGCGCACGTCGTGGTCTTGCCCGTGCCGTTCACGCCGATGATCGACACGACGGTTAGGCCACCGGGTGCACGGCGCAGAGTGGCGTCGTTCGAGGCAAGGCCTGTCGCCACCTCGCCCTGAGCGATGGCGAAGACATCTACGCCGCTGTTGCCCTGGGTCTCGTATGCCTTCTTGACGGCTGCGACGATCCGGGTGGTCGTCGCACAGCCTAAATCGGCGCCGAGCAGTGCGGATTCCAGTTCTTCGAGGGTCGATCCGGTGAGGCGGGGGGATCCCGTCACAATCCGCTTGATCTGGTGCGTCAGTTGGGCGTGCGTTTTCTGCAGTCCCGCCTTGATTTTTTGAAACAGGCCCATGATGCCAGGGAGAGTGAGAGCGGCTCAGGCGACCGCGCAGGAAGGCGGCGGCGGCTTGGTTGCGCTCGGGAGCAGAGGGTGAGTCGGCGTGTCAGGCCGGGAGGCGTTCGGCGTGCAGGCCGCGGAGCGGGACTTGCGTTGGGCCACTCGCTCCTTGAGGATGACCACGTACTTGTAGGGGAGGTGGACGCTCCCAATGAGCGGACGCCCTCGATTCATCCCGTGGCAATCGGAGCCGCCGGTGACGAGCAAGACATGCTTTCGCGCCAGGCCTAGATAATGTTCGCTCGCCGCGAGGGAGTGTCGGGAATGGTAGCACTCGAGACCGTCAAGCCCGGCCTCCGCCATATGGGGGATTAACCGGTCGTTGTGGTTGAGGCCCGGGTGCGCCATGACCGCCAATCCTCCCGCCTCGTGAATCAATGCAATGGCCTGGGTGGCGGACATCTTGAACTTCGGAACCCAGGCTGGGCGATGTTTTTTGAGAAAACGATCGAACGCCTCATCGAGTGTCCGACACAAACCGGCCTGCACCAGGGCGCGGGCCACATGCGGGCGGCCCGGTGACCGGCAATTGGCCAGGGCGAACACGGCCTCGGCCTCGAGCGGGACCCGGAGGTGGTTGAGCCGGGCAACCATCTCGCGAATCCGATCCTGGCGAACGCCCTGGAAGCGGCTCAGTTCGCGCAGAAGCCGTGGGTGCTGCGTATCGAGGAAGTAGCCGAGGAGATGCAGTTCGGCGCCATCGTGTTCGGCGGTCAGTTCGACGCCCGCGATGAATTCGAGTCCCAGCCGGGCGCAAGCTGTCGTCATGGCGCCGCATCCCTCGACCGAATCGTGGTCGGTGAGAGCGAGGACCGAGAGACCGTGTCTTTGGGCGTGGCCGGCCAACTCCTCCGGGCTGTAAGTTCCGTCGGAAAAGCGGGTGTGGAGGTGGAGGTCGGCAAACATTGCGTGGGTTGGTGGTGTGATTCTGGAGTGCCCGGTTCGGTTATGAGACGATGCGGGACGGGCGCATGAGTTCGCCCCGAATCCTGTCGAGGATGCCGTTGACGAACTTGCCGCTTTCCTCAGTCGAGAATTTCTTCGCGATATCGATTGCCTCGTTGATGCTGACCACGGGTGGAATATCTTCTCGGTGCAACATCTCGAAGATTGCCAGACGCAGGATGTTGCGGTCAACCACGGCGATTCGATGCAGTTCCCAATTCTTGGCGATGCGGCGGATGTGCGCGTCGATCTCGTCGCGATGTTCCAGCGTTCCCCGGATGAGCGGATCGGCAAACAGGCGGACGACGCTTTCCTTGGCGCTGGGGGGCGGGAGAGCGGGCGGTTGCCCCCAGGTGGCCCCTGTGGTCTCGGCTTGGAGGGCGGCGGCGCGCTGCGACTCCCAGAAACGACCGAGCGCCGCATCGAGATCGGTTGGCGGATTCAAATCGTGCTGAAAGAGAAACTGCACGGCGCGTTCGCGCGCCTCGCGGCGTGTGCCCATGCCTTCAGGATGGGGAAGCACCCCCCCTGAGGAAAGCAAAAATGTCGGCACATTTTTTGCGTGATTTCCCCAGTGAGATTGAATTAGGTTCTGCCTATGCTCATTTGGCTTATTGTCTTTGCGATTTTCGCGATCCTGGGCGTGACTGGTTACTATAAAGGAGCCATTCGGTCGGCGGTCTCTTTGATCGGACTCGGCTTCGCCATCTTCCTCGCTTTGCCCCTTTCGCCCCTCTTGCGTCCGCTGGTTCCCAAGCTCGGTCTGATCAACCCCGTCTGGGATCATATTCTGCCGCCCGCGGTGGTTTTTCTGGTAGTCGCCCTCATCTTCGTTGGTCTCGGCTTTTTGGTGCATTTCAAGGTCGCCCATCATTTCAAGTACGCCACAGACGATTACACACGCATCCGTTGGGAACGGCTCAACCGTGTTTTGGGTCTGTGCATCGGCCTGACCGCCGGGGGCGTGTGCACGATTCTGGTGGGGCTGATGATCTACATCTTCGGGTATCCGGCCGTCCAACTCACCAGTGAGGAAAGTCCTCTCTGGCAAAGGCTTCTGGCCACGGCACGCAAGGATCTCCAGACGTCGGGCATGGACAGGACGATGGCGGCACTCGATTTGATGAACGAAAAGTACTACCTGTCGACCGACCTGGTCGGCCTGCTCTATCAGAACCCGGTGGTCCTGGACCGCTTGCTCAATTACCCTGCCTTTCTGGCTCTGAGCGAGCGCGATGACGTGAAGGACCTGACCACGGACACCGATTTTCTCAACGGGTGGCAGACCAAGAGGCCAATCCTCGACATCGTCAATCATTCGAAAGTGATGGGGCTGATCAAGAACTCGGAGTTTGGCAACGAGGTGAGACAGGCGGACCTCAAGGATCTGTATCGGTACCTGGGGAGCGGCAAGTCCGACAAGTACGACGAGGAGAAAATACTGGGCCGATGGCAACTGGATGTGGCGTCCACATTCACCCTCACCCGCAAGAAGAACCCGGACATGACGGTTGGTGAGATGACCCAAATGAGGCTTTTGATCACGGTCTTTCTGCCCAAGCTGAGCTTCATGGCCACGCCGGACAACAGGGCGTTCATGCGAGTCGAACTCACCGATCAAGCCAAACAGATGATCGAAGCCGCTCGAGCTGCCATTGCCGCCGCTCAGCGGGCGGCTGAAGAGGCCGGCACAGTAGCCCCGCAGATGGACGCCCGTATGATGCAGAGGTATGGACTGAGGCCAGGGCAGCGCCCCGGATTGCCGCCGCCGGACGAGACTCAGAAGCCCAAGGCCCCGGAACAACCGCTGCCGGGTATCCCCGAAGTTCGGTTCAGCGGTGAGGGCACTTGGGAGCGAGTTGGCACGAAGTACAAACTCACCATCAAGAATGAGAAAGGCCAACAGGTCAGCGGCGAGGGAACGGCGGACGAGGATCGGTTGCTCCTGACCCTGGATGGCCAACCGCTGGTCTTTATCCGGTAGTTCTCCGATCGCCGGCCAGATCAACCTCCCAAATCGGCAACTCGGAATCGGCGGCACCAAAGACCAGTTCCGCGCATACCGGGTCGAGACCGTAGGAGGTGCGCATCCACTCGATCATGATTTCGACAAAGTCCTGCAGCGAGCGGCTCAGCGCGCGGGCGGCAAAACGGCCACGGGCATTTGTCTGAAAGAGCCCGTGGGCAAACTCGCGTGCCACCGTTTCGGCGATCAGCCCGACGCGCACGCGCTGGTCATCCATAAGCGACAGGCTCGGCGGTTTCTCCGGGGCCGGGGCGCAGGCATTTTATTTTGGGGAAACGCTTGCGAAGGGTCGTTTCGAACCAGGCCTGCGCCTCGGGTTCGCCATGCCCAAGCACGACCGTTCTCGGCGCGACCTGGCCCACAAAATCGACCAAATCCTGGCGGTTCGCGTGCGCGGTCAGGTCGAACTCCGCAACCTCGCATCGGCGCACCGCCTCGCCCGCGGTCCGGCTGAAGAGGAAGGGGCGGCCTGGATGCGACGCCTTGAGGCGTCCGCCGGGGGTTTGAGGATCGACATAGCCGACGAAGAGGATGGCATGCCGTTCCTCCCCCATGAAACGGAGCGCCAGATCGTGCGCGGCCGTGTTCTCGGACATCATCCCGGACGTGAGCACGAACATGCGCCCTCCGGTCAGGCGCATCTGGTCGATTTGTCCGCGTTCGAGGACCACGAGATCCAACGCCTGGTTGAGCATCAGGTTGCTATGCTGCCGGTGAGTCCGGTGCGCCTCCAGGTCATAGATCTCAGTGAAGACACGCCCCAAGCCGCTGACGTAAACCGGCTGGCGGCGGATGTGCCCCGACCGCATCAGCAAAGCCAGCAGCCCCAGGATTTCCTGGGTGCGTCCCAGGGCGAACGAGGGGATCAACACCGATCCTTTGCGCTTGAGTGTGGCACGGATGGCCTCGGCCAGCCGCTCCGCCTCCGCCTCGCGCGTGAAGCTCGCGGGCGTCTGGCGGTTCCCACGCGTGGTTTCCATGAGCAAAACGTCGGCCTGAACGTCCTCGAATCGGGCTGCCTTCAGCAGGGTCTGGTCATGAAACGAAACGTCGCCCGTGTAGAAAAGCGTCTCGCGTTGGCCGCGCACCATCACGCCCGCCGCACCCAGAGTGTGGCCGGCATCCCGAAACTCGATCGTCGGTGAGACAAATCCAGCCCGCATTTTGTGGTGCGCCGCCCATTCGATCTCCCGCTCGTACCGGAATCCCTGGATGCGCGGAGCGAGGTCGTCGACCTCGTCGTGGCTGTAGAGCGGGTATTCGCGAATGCCCAGTTCGTCCCGCTGGCGCACCATGACGTTCACCGAGTTGTGGAGCACACGCTCGACCAGAAAATAGCTCAACTCCGTCATCAATACATGCGCGCCCGGGTAGCGGCGAGCGGCAATGGGCAACGATCCCACATGATCGTGGTGACAATGCGAGATGACAATCGCGTCCAGTTCTCCCGCGGGAATGCGCTCGTAGAGCGGCAAGGCGTCACGCCCCTCGCGTTTGGGGTGGGTCCCGGCATCGAGGAGGAGCCGATGCCCCTCGATGTCGATCAGCCAGCTGCTGGCGCCGATATCGTGAGCCGGGTTGAGGTTAGAAATGCGCATCGTAAGGGAAGCCCCTCTCCCTCATCCATGCATTTGCTCTGCCTGCCCGTCCGATGCGCCCTCCAGGTGGCCAGAGGCGCCATTGCATCGGGCGATTCGCAGTTCTTCTTGTTTGAACGAAATGCATGCCTGGGCAGTCGATTCCCTTGTTGGGCTGACTGTCTGCTACACAAAGCCCCAACGACGCGCGGCAGGCCAACGCACCTGCCGCCGTCCGCCAGTGGAGAGGAGGTCGTTTGGTTGTCTGGTTGTTTGGGTTAGGCGGGCATCTCGCGATGCCCGCCTTACCGTTGTCGAATGCTGAGATTCCGATCCGATTCTGTCAAGGGCCCCCCCCATTCGGCCCGAGCAGTTCTTCATGAATCAGGTTCATGACAAGACTTCCCGTTGCATCAGGACCGATTCATGAAGGCGAAAAAGCCGGAGTGGGGGATGGCTCGTCCCCCGCCATGTCAAGTGAAGGCGTCGCCGCTCCACTTCATGAATTGGCGCTGCCGTTGCATTCGGCGGTCGATTTGGCCGTTGTCATACACAATCGATCGCGCTCAGTATGTGGCCCATGTCCTTTCGAGAGAAGATCGTGGGATTCCAGGATCTGGACGCCTGGCGCAAACGGCAGAAGGCGGAGGGCCGCCGGGTGGTTGTGACCAACGGGTGCTTCGACCTGCTCCATCTGGGCCATGTGGTGTATCTCGAAGCGGCCCGCGCGTTGGGCGACTGCCTCCTGGTCGGACTTAACAGCGATTCGTCGGTCCGCTCGCTCAAGGGTCCCACCCGGCCTATCCATCCCGAGCAGGATCGCGCCGGCGTCCTGGCAGCCCTGGCCTCGGTCGATGCCGTTTGCATCTTTCCCGACTTGGACGCCCTGCGTTTCCTGAGCGTTGCCCGGCCAGACGTTTATGCCAAGGGCGGCGACTACACCATCGACACCATCAACCAGCCGGAGCGCCGCTTGGTGGAAGCCAACGGGGGGCGGGTTGTGGTGCTCGCGGGCGTCGAAGGCCGATCGACAACCTCGACCCTCGATCGGATGAGATCGTCCTCGTGAGATCCGCCGGCTGCGAGGGCGCACGGTCTTTTCATTTGGAGCGGTGCTTGACGAGTATCTGGAAAGGGATTCACAGCCATCCCACAGGAATTGGCGAAAAAAATGGTTGGAAGCTTGACGAAAACCTGCCACACGGCAGGTCATGAAAAAACACCAAGCCCCAACCGCGGGCAAACTCACCGTTTTGCGTCAGGTCTGCA
>MWFF01000043.1 GCA_002071485.1 Verrucomicrobia bacterium ADurb.Bin006
GGCGGCGAGGTTGTCACGGCCGGCAAACAGGGCCATGGCGATGAACACCAGCAGCGACCAACACGGATAGGTGCGGTTGGCACGGCGCGGGTCGGGGAAGTTCGGCTCTCCGCTCGTTCAATCTGTGTTCCGACCCGAATCTGTGTGGAGTTCCCCACCGATTCGGTGCACGGCACGGGTCGAGCGAGCCAGAGAATTCCCACACCGATTCAGGGCGGAACACAGATTCTCGAAGAGGACAAGTTCTTCCTCACGAATTGGCCCAAGGATTGAATCTGGCCCTTGTTCAAGGGCAAATCGCGTTCGGGGGTATCGCAGTTGAGGGCTTTGCGGTAGGCGGGGGGCAGGTCCATCGCGGTGAGGATGCGTCGGGTATTGCGATTGAGCGTCTTCAACCAGAGCTTTTTGGGACGGTCGTGCTTGCGGTAGAAGTCGATGCGGTGGCGGGCGAAGCCTTTGGTCTGGCCGCAGGCAATTCAGTTGGAAACCTTGTAGCAAGTCCCATGGTATTGTTCGATGTCCGAGATTCTTGAGAAAGGAAACGGGCGGATCGGCACTGAACAGTTCGTGGTTTGTCGAGATCATCGCACGCCTACTACGCACCAAACCACGCCAATTGACAAGCGTTATTTCTAACCTCAACAACAGCAACCCTTCAGGAATTTAAATGAAATAACCGTGATTGGGGCGGCGGAAGCGCCCGGCTTTCCTTGCTCTTGCCGAGACGACTCGGTAGCCTGCGCCCACGTTATGGTCATCAAGAAATACACGTTCGAGGCCGAGCCGGTCCTCATGGACTTTCACGAGTATCGTCACTGCACCTTCCGCAAGTGCCGGCTGATCTTCTGCGGGTACTCCTCGGTGACCATCGATGCCTGCCGGTTCGAGGATTGCCGATGGGAATTCGGCGGCCCGGCGCTGGCGACGCTGCAATTTCTGGCCAACCTGAATCAGACCGGGACGGAGATGAGCAAGTTCATCGTCAATCAGGCGTTGTCGGTCATCCAGCAGGCCCCGCCGGCGGCCGCGTCGGCCCCCGTCGCGCCGGCCGCATCGGCCATGCCGGCGAATTCAGATACCAAGGTCTGACCGGCTCACATGACCATCCCGCCGTCGACGGTGAGCACCTGTCCGGTGATGTAGCGCGCGGCCGGGCTGGCGAGGAAGACGACCGTCCCCGCGATATCGTCCGCTTTGCCGGTGCATCCCATCGGGATTTGCCGGAGCACCTGCGCCCGCTGCTCCTCAGTCAGTTTCGAGGTCATGTCGGTGTCGATGAAACCGGGTGCGATGACATTGGCGGTGATGCTGCGCGAGGCCAATTCGCGCGCCAACGACTTGGTGAAACCAATCAGGCCCGCCTTGCTTGCTGCGTAATTGCACTGGCCGGCGTTGCCCATCAGGCCGATCACCGAGGCGATGTTGATGATCCGTCCGGCCCGCTGCCGGATGAAGGCGCGCACGAACGCCTTGGTCACGTTGAACGCGCCCTTGAGGTTCGTATCGAGCACGGTGTCCCAGTCCTCGTCGCTCATTCGCATCAGCAATCCGTCGCGAGTCACGCCGGCGTTGTTGACCAGGATGTCGACGCGAGACGTCTCGGCCAGAAGCCTCTCGGCAGTCGCCGCCACGGCCGCCCCGTCGCTGACATCGAGTCCGTACGCCCAACCGCGGCGTCCCAGGGCGCGCACGTCGCCCGCCGCCTTCTCGGCGTTCTCGGCGGTGCGGGAGATGCAGACAACATTGGCGCCGGCGCGCGCCAAGGCGAGGGCGATGGCGTGTCCGATGCCCCGTCCGGCGCCGGTGACGACGGCGAGTTGGTCAGCAAGAAGGTTCATGCGATGGGATGGATTTGTTATTGGATTGTCAGGAGGTCAACGCCTTCACGGTCGTTTCCAGGCTGGGGACGTCGGCGATGTTAAGGACCTGGGCCTGGGTGTCGATGCGACGCAAAAATCCGCTTAATGCGGTGCCGGGACCAAGCTCGACAAACCGCGTGAAACCCGCGTCAAGCAGGTGTCGGATCGTTTTCTCCCAGAGGACGGACCCTGTCACCTGCTCGATCAGGCGGGAGCGAATCGCGTCCGGATCGCCATGAGGCTGCGCCGTGACATTTGCGATGACCGGCACGGTGGGTGGAGACACCGCGGCCGCCGCCAGCACGGCGGCGAGCTTCGATTGCGCGCCGGCCATCAACCGCGAGTGGAATGCGCCCGCCACCGGCAACCGCACGGCCCGGCGCGCTCCGCGCGCCTTGGCCAGGTCGCAGGCCCGAGCCACAGCGTCGGCTTCGCCTGAGATGACGAGTTGTCCTGGACAGTTCAAATTCGCCAGTTGGACGCCGGCCTCGGCGCAGACGGCGCGAGTCGAGGCTTCGTCCAACCCAAGGACGGCCGCCATGCCGCCGCGGGTGGCATCGCACGCTTCCTGCATGAAACGGCCGCGCTCACGGACGATACGCAGACCGTCCTCGAAAGCCAGGGCGCCGGCGGCCGTCAAGGCGGTGAATTCGCCCAGCGAAAGACCTGCCACCGCCTGGAACTCGAACCCAGGGACAGTCTCCCGCAGCAATCGAAACGCGATCCAACTCACCAGAAAAATGGCCGGCTGGGCGAACTCGCTCTTGGTGAGTTCCGCCTCGGGGCCTTCAAAGCAGAGCCGGCTCAAAGGACACCCCAGGTCCGCGTCCGCGCGATCGAACAGCATGCGCGCGCGGTCAAATCGTTCGGCCAGGTCTTTTCCCATGCCGACGCATTGGGCACCCTGGCCGGCAAACAACAGCGCCGTCTTCGTCATCAGGCCCAAAAGACCTACACGAAGAATCGCTGCAAGGGAAGGCGCGAATGCGAAAAGGAACGGCAAAATGGCAAAAGGCATTGCGCGTCAATTGATCGCTCGGGTATTAGACAAGCCGTCACTCCACATGGCGGCGGGAATCCGGGCGGTTACCGCGATGGGGGCTGGCAAGCTCGGGAGTCTGTTGGCCTATCCCAGCGCGATGTACTCGATCAGCGCAGTTCAGGAGAAAGTGGGGCGCAAAGTTATGACTCCGCGTTGGCCGTGTCGGTTCGCGTGTCTGACAGCGGTCCTGGCGACCGCGCTGCCGAGTTGGCTTCGAGTGGAAGCGGGCGTGGTCACCTGGGATGTAGATCCGGCGGAGAGTTTCATTCGTCTGACGATCCCCGATCAGACCGTCCCCGTGCCCGATGTGGGCAACGTCACGTTTCGAATTCGGGACGCGTCGAACAATAGCGCATGGACCGACGCCGGCGGCCGACGCGCCGCGCTCGATGGGGAGATCGTCACGGAGTACGCGGATGCCGCCTCGATCTCATTTCGCGGCGGCGCCCACAACCTCTATGCCGTCGAGGCTGCAAGCCTGCGTCCGAACCCGGCGGACTGGGATGCGGCGACCACCAACTACACCGGCACGGGAAGCGCACTGGCGGCCTTGGGCGGGCGGGTGCGGGCGACGTTGTTCATCACCTTCGACACGGCTTTCCTCGCGTTTCGGAACGTTCATCTCGACATCACGAACGCCGCGCCTGGCGCCATCGCCATTGCCGACGGCGCATTCGGACCCAACACGACCCGCATCGGCATTGCGAGGGCCTGGGCGGACCTGGACGGCCTTGCCCTGCCTTTCGGGCTGGGTCAACCCATCCCGGATCTTCTGCACGCGGAAATGGCTCCAATGATTGTGCCCAATGCCGCCGGCGGCACGATCACGGCCCTGGACGGCCTGAGGCGCAAGCTGACCTATGCCATCAACCTCCCCGATCTGGCCATCGATCTGGACGGCACGGTGGTCTGGGGTTCCGCGGCCGGCCTGGTTGTCGCCTATGCCACTGTGCCTGCACCGCCGCCACCCACGCTCAGTGCGAGCAGGCAGGACGGCGAGATCGTGCTCGCCTGGCCCAGCCACGCGGCGGGCTTCGCGCTCGAATACGCGACTGAACTGCCGCCGGTGCGGTGGCGCGAGGCTGCCCTGCCGCCCACGGTCAACCACGACCAATTCGTCGTCACGAACGCGACGTCGGGCACCGCGGTTTTCTACAGGCTGCGCGGGCCTTAGGCTCAAGGCGTTTCCGTGCGCGCGGTCCGCGCATGCCGGGCCGAGTTTCGGAAGGCGAGGGCCACGGAGGCGAAACCCCACACGAGGACAAAACCGCCAAGCGACAGCACGGCGGTCCGGAACCAGCCGCGGTCGCGTTCGCTCCGAGCGTGCAGGCGAATGGTGAGGGGTTTGTTGGGTTCGGTCTGGAGCGCCTGCACGAACGAGAAGCGCAGCCCGCGTGTGGGGAGGTTGACGCGCAGTGGAGCGACCTGAGTTTCGGCCAGGGCCTGGACTTTCTGCAACTGGGCCACTTGCTGTTCGGCGACGCTGGTGTCGTAGTCCTTCGACGCATCGGAGGCCTGTTCGGCGGTGAGGCCGCTTCGTTCCAGACCGAGGCGCGCATTATTGAGGAACACGTAGTTGCGCTGCGCCTCGATAAGCTGGGTGCTTTGAGCCTTGTTGACGTCGGCTTCGAGGCGTTTGAACTCGGCGGCGGCCTGTTGATCGCGGATTTGGGCGCCCTTGAATCCCTTGAGCTGCGTGGCCTTGTCGAGATTGCCGGTGGCGAATTCGGTCCGGGCGCGTTGGAGGAAATCCACGGCGCGCGCCTCGAAGCTGGCCTGCTTCGAGAGTTCCTGGCGCTGGTATTCGGCGAAGGTGAAATCCTGGCTGACGGCGACCAACTCGGCGCTTTCGTAACTCATGGTGCCCGCGAATCTCCGGTACGAGTAGTCTGGCGGGACGAACAATTCCCAACGCGCGTCTTTGAGAGGCAGGTCGAGCCAGGGCGAATCGAGCCGGACCGGGCCCGCCACACGGGGGAAATCGACGCGTCCGACATAGACGACTTCGACGGCGATGGGGGCGTCGTCGGTGGTGGTACGTTCGAGCGGCAGCAGGAGCCGGTCGTCGCGCCTGGCGGGGCGGACGGGCTGGCCGTCCACAAAGGCGGACCAGAGCCGGGTGTCATTCGGGAGGGCGACTGCGAGGTTCTGGCGCCCGTTGTTTCGGATGCTCAGTTCCATCTGGGTCATCTGCTGGCCGTCGCCGGCCAGCACCGTGCGGAATCGTGCGCTGTCGACGAGGCCTTGCAGGACGGCGGCGTCTTGAAACCGGCGCACGTCCAGGGGCAGTATCCAACCTGGGCGCAGGTAGCGGTAGCAGAGCACAGGAAGTCCCGGGTGGGACGAGGTTGCCCAGCCTGGCAACTCGCGGGCGTCGATGCGCAGCAACTGATCGGGGGTGTCACTGGGCGCCAACTGCAACTGGCCCTGCGTCAGCAACCCCACGGCGCCGGCTTCGCGCTCGACACCGACCGCCTCGAGGCCGGCGAGCACCAGCGTGTTCGAGTCGCCGCGCGGCATTTCCCACGACAGGGTCAACCGGTAAAGGCCCATGACCTTGTTCTGCAACTCGATTCGCCACTCGCCATCGGTGTGGTCGCGGCGGCGGATGCCGGCTCCCAGCAGTTCCACATTGCGCCAGGCGGGGGGTGTTTTGAGGCGGAACTCGCGTGTTGGGGCGTTTTGGATTTCGTACCGGATCAGGGTTTGGCCGCTGACGCGTGTCTCGCCGACGTTCGCGAACGTGACGATCTCGGCGCGCATCCAGGATTCGAGCTGCTCGGTCGCGAGCGCGATCGACCAGGTCGGCTCGGCGGAAGGCTCGCCGGTCAGGTGTTTGAAGGCCAGTGCACCGGTGTTCGCCGGCGTGAACCCGGGCACTGTCGCCGCCGGGATTTCCACCACCCCGATCAGGTTGGTCGTCTTGAGTCCGACGCCGGGGCCGGCGGAAACGGTCATGTAGCCGTCCAGTTTGGCCACCTGGAGCGGATGCACACCGGCGAGGGCCAACACGGCCGGCAGGTTCGTCAAGGGGCGATGCCAGCGGACCTCGATCTGGACGCGGCCAACTGTGCGTTCCTTGAGCGTGAGGTCCAGGAAACGCTCCGTTCCCTCGGTGTGTTCAGTCCAGCTTTGGATGACCTCGCTGGCGACTGCGTCGAGGCGCCCTTCAGCGGGCAGGCGCAGGCGCAGGGCGAAGACGCCCAGGCGGGTGATGGTGTAATCGATCTGGCTGGCGAGTTCCGTTTGTTCGAGGCCGACGGTGAAATGCTGGCGCTGTAACGCCTCGATGCGCGGTTGCAGCAACTCGGCCCTCACCTCGAGATCGAAGTCGGGTCGGAGGAAGCGCCACGCACTGAAGACAGCCAATTGGGCGTCTTCGGCCGCCTTGGCGAACTCGGCGTTGTCCACCCGGTCGAGCCCACGCGCGCGCTCGACGCCCAAACCCAGTTCCGCCGCGGCCCGGACGCCGATGCTGCCGGTCTGGCGCTTCACATCGAGCGCCTCAGGCACGGCAATCCGCGCGCTGACCGGGAGGGCATCCAGAGTCTTTTCAAGTTCGAGGGTGAGTCGCAAGCCGGGGGCGACGGGCTTGAGAAGGTCGACCACGAGCGTGTCGGCGTTTGTCGGCGCCAACTGCCAGGAACGAACGTGCGGACCTTGCACCTTGAGGAGCCGACAGCCAGACGGAAGCCGAACGCACACCTGGCGCAGTTCGCCCTGGCTCGCTTGCCAATCTATCACGGTGCGTGTGTGAATGGCTCCGTTGCCGAGCGTGATGAGCGCGGTCTGATCGGCGAAGACCGTCGCCTCGACCTCGTCGGCCCGTTTGCGCTTGGGTGTCCAGCGCAGATTCAACCGATCGTTGCTCCCCAGTACGGCCTCGATCACGGTCGTCTCGCCCTCGAGCCGTCGTACCAAGCCGATCGCATCCGGAAACTCGACATCGGCGTCGGGCTCCGAAAGCACAAGCGCCATCTGCCCGCCCAAGGCGGGCGGCAGCGCCAGATCGAGTTCCGGTTTGGCCAGGTCGCCGCCCAAGGGCGCCAGCAGTTTCAATCGCAGCGTGGCGGAGCCGGGGTGTGGCATGAACACGCTCCATGCATTGCCGTTGCGCCAGAACTGCGCCTCGCCGGTCATGACGGTCGATTCCTGGACCGCAACGTCAGAGCCGAACAACTGAGCGAATGCATTGGTGCCGTTGGCCGCGAGCAGGAGCGTGGCGTCGAATTGGGCGGCCCGCGGGCTGGCGCTGCCGGTCAGATCGAGGCGTGTGATCGTCACGCGGCTGGAAAGCGGCTGGAGCGACGAGGCGGCGAGGGCCTCCGGACCTCCATTTAGCAACACCAGCGCCAGCACAGCCGACCCGGCGACCGAGGTTGTCCCGGCGATGTCGGTTCCCGGCGAAGCATCGGGCGGGGACGCTGGAGTCGGGCGGTTGCTCTTGGCGTGTTGACGCCAGCGCAGCAGCAGCCACGCAGGCAGCAAGGCCAGGAGGACAGGGACGGCCAGGGTGAGGGCCAGGTGCAAAACACGCCAAGCGATCAAGAGATCGGCGGTTGCCAGACCCGCGAGCATCAGCCCGACCGACAACCAGAGGGCTTTAGGATGGGCCGACCGCCACTGGACCAGCACAAGCATCAGGCCTGACAGGAAAGCCAGCACCTGGACGGCGGCACGGACAAATGTGAAGAGTCGGCTCGACACCAGGCCGACACTGATCCGAGGGGCCTTTTCCTCGACGCTCAGGACACGCGTGAACGTGTAGGCCCGTCCCGCCTTGGGAAGGTCGAAGCGGATCGACTTGATGCCGGCCGCCGTGGGCCCGGTCGCGTCGAAGACCGGCATCGCCTCAGGAGCGTCCGCGGGGGCTTGGGTCGGCGCTTGAATCGCAGGGGCTACAGGGACCTGCTGGGGCGGTGTCGGCTGGGGAATTGCGATGCCCGTCTGGGCCGGGGGAGTGACTGGGGCAACCTGCGGACGCCCGGCAAGGCCGTTACGCTCGAACACCCGCTGATCCATCGGCACGGTCTGGTGCTGGGCGGTGGCTTCGAGGAACTTGTCGGCGGACATGATCTGCACGCTGCCGTCGGCGAACACGACCTCGCGGCGTCCGCCGGGGCGTTCGGGCGAGTAGGCGATGATGGCATTCGGATCGGCTTCGGACTTGCCGGCGCCGACGTAGGTGTACCGTTGGCCGGTCTCAGGGTCGATGAGCACTTTGTCGGTGCCCAGTTCGTTCCTCATCGCCTCGAAGCTGTCGGGCATTCGCTCGTTGTTGTCGCCCGCGTAAAGGCGGGCGGCGAGGCCGATTTGTTTGAGGTTGTTAAGCGAATTAATGCGCTGGGCTTTGCTCTTGGCCTTCGATAGGGCCGGCAGCAGCATCCCGGCGAGGATGGCGAGGAAACAGAAGACGACCAGGACGGTGGCGACGCCGCCAAAGCCCTTCCTGTTGCCGTACCAGACCAGGGCGATCACGAATGCCAGGAGGCCGGTGCCGAAGATCAGCACGGCGCCGTACTCGTGCCAGAGTCCGCGATACGTCGCAATGAACTGGTCCCAGCCGTCGCGCCAGCCGTAGGTGGTGCCGCCGGTGACCTCGAGGGTGCCTCCGAAGTCGTACACGTGGCGGGTGGTGGGCACGTGGAGCACCCACTCCGCATAGGTGCCGGGCACGTCGGTCTTGGGAGCAGAGAGTTCGAGGCGCCTGGGCCACAGGCCGCCGAGGGCGCCGACCTGCTGGGCGTACTTGAGATCGATGGCATAGATTTGATCGCGGTTCTCGCCGCGCGGCAGCGCCACAACCACCCAATCGCCGTCCCTGTCGGCGCGCACCGGTTCGCCATTGACGGTTACGCCCCAGAGAGTCGCGCCGGGGGCGAGTTCGAAGCGCTGGTGCGCGCGCTCGTTGTTCTTCACCAGGAAGCTCGCCTGCGTCAGCATCTCACCCGAGTCGGTCAACACGCTCGTGAATTGGGCGCGGTCGGCGACGGCATCGAGCACCGGGACCTCTTCGTGACGTGTGAGGTGGAGTTCGAGCGCATAGGCGGGACCTTCGTAGCGGTAGGCCAACAGCACCGGCCGCGCCACCAGCGCGCGATCGGTTGCCGCCAGTTCCGAGGGGTCGACGCGCCTCAAGGGCTCGGCGATCGGCGCCGGTTCGAGGGCCAGGTTGGCCGCGCTGGTGATGGCGACCGCGCCGGTCTCCCGCTCGACGTCGAGTGGGTGGGCGCCCCCCGCGTCCAGTGTCGCTTTTTGCGGATCAAAGCCGTGGTCATAGGTCACGACCAGGGTGTAGCCGCGCCAGACCTTGTCCTGCAGGGTGATTGTCCAGATGTCGCCGTCGCGATCTTTGCGGCGTATGTTGGCGCCGGTGAACTCGACATTCCGCCAGTGGGCCGGGATGCGGACGCGGAATTGCTGGACCCCCTGGTTGACGATGCCAAACCGAATCGTGGCGCCGCCGCCGACCAGACCGTCGCCGATCGTGATCAGGTTGAACACCTCAGCCACAATCCGCGCGCTCAGACGTTCGACCGCCAGGTTGACACGCCAATCCCCGGCGTCCGCACGGAAGGCGAGCAACTCATCCCGCCGCTCGGGCAAGCCGCTGACCGGGATTTCCCGGGCGCCGCTCAGGGGGCCGGTTTTCAGTTGAATCCCCGCGCTGGCACCCGCGCCGATCAGCGCGGTTTCCCGCGCGGTGTTGGTCAGGCGCAAAGGGGTCAGGATGATCTCCGATGGCAGGGGGTTGAGCGCCTGTTCGAGGCGGATCGTGAGGGCGCGCTGGCCCAGCAGGCGTTGGGCGAATCGCAACCGCAGCTTGCCCGCGCTCGATTGCCAGTCCTCGATTCCTTCGCCTTCCACGCGCGCAACCGTCAAGTCGGGCGGCAGACTCCATTCGAGACCGTAAATGCCGGCGCGCGAGACATTCAGATCGACTCGATGATCGACCAGCAGCCGCGTTTCCTCGACGGTGGCCCGCGCCCGCGTACTCGCCGTCACCAGCGGCTCGACGGGTGAGAGATGCAAGTGGAGCACCGCGGGACGCAGATTGAACTGAAAGGCCGCGAACTCGCCGGCAGCGGCATTGACCTGCCACAGCGCCTCGCTCCGGTCCACCCGCGCCACCAGGTCCTCAATCCGCACGCCGAGGCGACCGGTCTCGCGCTGGATTCCCAGGGGCTGGGGTGGACGCAGTTCAGCGGCGTCCGGCAAACCGGGCAGCGGTTGTTCCGACACCACATCGAAAGCGGTCACGCCTTCGAGCGGGCGGACGAAGTCGATTGTGATGATTGAAAGGCCCGCTTCCGACGCCGCCTGCCAGTCTTTGATCAGGTCGCCGCTCAGCTTAGTGAGCGTCTGGCCGGGCGGCAAGGCGATCCGGATTCGCGAGCATCGTCCTTGCAGGACTTCGCACGCAAAGCTGGTTGACAGACGGATGGCCGCGGGCGTGGCGTCCACAGAGCACCGAGTGTCCACGGTGACCAAAGCCTCGCGCGCCGTCTCGGCGGCCTTCGCTTGCCAGCGGATGGCAACCTGGCGGTCTGCGCCCACCACGCCGCGAACGTCCGACTGAGTTGTGTCGCTCCCCTCGAGGAGGACACCACTCACAAGCTGGAGGTCCACGTGCGGGTCGGCGGACCTGACGGAGAGTGTCGCCGCCGCCGCCGGAGGCCCGGTGAAGCGGACGACATTCCAAGGTTCTTCCCGGGTAACCCGGGCGACCAGCGTCAGGTCAATCCGATTGCTGCCGGGAGTGTCCGTGTGCAGGGTGAATTGGTGGCCCTGCCTGGCGATCTGCCAGCCATCAGGCAATTGAGCATCCAGCAGAGCCAGCTCGCCCTCGAACAGTGGCGCCATGACATGATTCGTGGTCGGGGATGTCGCATGGATCGAAACCTGGAACCGCGCGCTGGCGGCCGCGACCTCGCCGGTGTAGGCGATCGAGTGGACCAGCAGATTGGTGAGACCCACCGCGGACGGACCCGCGTCAGGCATGGCCAGCCTGGGAGGACCCGTGCCGCGGGAGAGCACCTGCAGCCCGTTGAGCACCGCCACGCCCCCCGGCGCCGGAACGACCTCGATCGCCACGGGCTGGTCTGTCTCAACTGGAAAGTCGCGTTGGACAACCGCCGGCATCCGCACGCGGCCCGGGTGCAGCAGGGGTGCATCCTCCTGCGCCGGGGCCCTCAAAGGCCCGAGAGTATTCGTCCCTGAGCGCAGGATGAAACTCGAGGCTTGTTCGCCCGCCACATCGGGCGCGGCCCAACCATAAAGGTAGAAGTGATACCGACCGGCGTCGAGACCGGTGAGCGTGACGACCATGTTCGACCCGTTCGGGGCGAACATGTACGAGTCGAGCATCGGATCGCCCGTAGCGTTGCCCCAGACACCCGGCGCATTGGTGACAGCCACGGCGACTGACGATGCCGAGCCGTCGGCGTATCTCAGGCCTTCCAAACGCCCGTCGGGGATGGGGGCGGTGCCAGGCTGGTATCTCGGCTGGTAGTGGCCATAGGCATTCCAGAAATCATTTGTCTGCTGGCCGGCCGCGGCGAAGCCAACCTTGCCACTCGCCGAACCGGGGCCGAAATCGACGTTCAACAGAATCTGAGCCTGACCTTCGGGCGCAGCCGCCCCGCCGGCGAGCAGAGACCACAGGAGAGACCAGAAGCAGAGAAAACGGAAAGAAGGCGTTTTCATAGAAATCCCCACGACAGTCGAAACTGGACGCCCGGCAGCGGTTTCCCGAGGCGGCGTCGCCACGCGACGAGCCATCGCTCGAGTGACTTGCTTTTCAGAATCTGTGCTGAACGAGTCAAGGTATTGGCGCCGCGCAGCGGTGCCTTTTTTTTAGCGAGGCGTCGAAGGCCGATAGCCATGCCAAGCCCCGGCGCAAGCGAATTGATGACATGCCGCGTCGGCCTGACACGCGCCTCTCGCTAAAATTGGTATTCGAGCGTCAGCATGACGGCATGGCTGAGGAACGTGTAATCGCCGTCGGCAGTCTGGCCGGATGCGGACGGCGCGCTGCCCCGGACCGTGCGGGTGGGGCCGTAACCGAATTGATAGGCCAGATCGAAGCCGATGTGGTTTCCCTTGCGTCCTGCACCGACGCTGAAGAAGTGCCGATCCAAGTCCGAGATCAGAGGGGTGTAGTGGGCGTCCGGGACCGAATTCTGGTTGAAGATATAGCCGCCGCTGACATGCCAGCCATTGTCGAAGTAGCGGGTGGCGCCCCACTCGAAATACCAGCTCGATTCCCAATCGAATGTCAGAGGGATATCTTGAGGGAGCAGTGGCGGGAAGGCGGCGGCTTGCTTGATGGTCACGGTGTTCAGGCGGTTCCAGTCCGTGTAGTCGGCATTGAACTCGAAGTTCCAGCGCGGGTTGGGGCGGTAAGAAACACCGACGATGGTCTTGAGGGGGAACGGGAAATCGGCCTCGGCATCGACTTTCTGTTGTGCAAACGAAGGAACGGCTGCGCCGCCGGGCAAAGGTAGAGTGACGCCATTTCGGAACGAGGTGCGGCCTTCGAGGTTGGGGGTTGTGATGCTGCGGAAAGACGCGCCGAAAGAGAGTTTCTCGCATGGTTTCCAGAGCACGCCGAGGTTGTAGCCCAGAGCCCATCCGTCACCCTTGACCCGAAACGCATCATAGGACTGGCTTGGCCAAAACAACCCCTGGCGCAGATCGATTTCGGCGTAGTTGACCGTGAGACCGGCGGCAACCGAGAGATTCGGGCGGATCGCCCAAGCCACGACCGGATTGATCGTCATGTAGGTCAGGCTGCCTTCGGTGGCCACGGTGCGGAAGCCGGTGTCCTGCGGCCATTCCATGCTTAGCCCAAAAGGCGAAAAGACGCCCAGCCCGAACGTCAGAGGCAGTTTCTGGGGGCCGTAGGTGTAGAAGACCTGCGGGACGGCGTGCCAGGGATTCTCGTTGTCGAACGATCGGCCCGCGGGCGAATCGTACTCGACGCCCAGGTGAAGGCCATACACGCCTCCCCGCAGATGATGGCCGTCCAGTTGGCTGATGCCGGCCGGGTTGTAGTAGATGGCCGACGGGTTATCCGCCGTGGCCACGAAGGCCATGCCCCGACCCGCGGCAAAGGCATCCTGGTCGGGCAGGTCGAAGCCGGTGGCAAATAGCGAGGTTGAAGTTGAGCTCAGTACGGTTGCCACATAGACCCTCAACGAGGTTGAAAAGGCAGGCTGCATGGCCGTGCTTTATAGTGGAACGTATCTGAACGTCAAGTCTTTGCAACGAGTGATACCGAAGGCCAAACTCGTGAATCTGATCTCGTGAACCACGATCTTGCGCCGCTCACGGTGAGCCAGAATGGTAGTGCTTTGGTTGGGGCAGCGGCTTGTTAGAGCGCCGACCGCAACGCTTCGGCGCTGTTGTACCGAGGGCTCCAGCCTGTGGATTTGAGCTTCGCGCTGCTACCCGTGAAATCGACCAGGATGTCCTGCACCCAGGATGGATGAACAGGCGATCCCAAGAAACGCCATCTGAAGGCCGTGATCGAGCGTGCTAACCATGCTGGGACAGTTCTGACCGATCGGACTCCAACAAGACGCCACACCTCGCTCATGCGCAGGAAATCGTCCGGAACAACATTATAGGCACCGGGCATCTCGAATCGAAGGGCCTGGCAGAACGCCGACGCAACGTCGTCCTCGTGCACAAACTGTCGGCGGGGATCGTGTCCCAGGAAGTTGATCGCGTTGTCTCGCAGGCCTGACACTGTTGCTCGGTTATGCGGCCCGACAATGTAGATTGGACGAAGACACGTCACCAGCGTTGAAGATTCGGCAAACACCTCTGCAACAATCCTCTCAGCAGCAGCTTTGTTGCTCCAGTAGTAGAAGAACCGATCCTCTTTCCCCATCGGGAAATCCTCAGTGACTCCGGACTGCCCGCGCGCCAGGTAAGGGTCGTAAACGGCCATACTGCTGGTCTGCAGGAACCGTTCCACCCGATTCGCGAGGGCGGCCAGAGCAACATTCCTGGTGCCGTTCAGGTTGATGTCGTCCCGCGTTTGCTCTGACATGCTGCGCGACCAAAGCACGACCGCGGCTGCATGTACGACCACGTTGTGTCCAGCCATCAGACTTGATAGCGAAGGTGACCGGATGTCCATTTCCCGGAAGCACACCTTGGCCGAGAAGCTTCGGGAAGGGCGTGAGCGATCAACCGCCGTAATCCGCTCCACCTCAGGCAAGCGCGCCAAGTGCTCGGTCACGACGCCTCCCACGTAACCGCTTGCCCCTGTCACAAAAACACATGCTCGCATTGTGTGCAGATGATGGCGTTAGGTTGACCCGGACGACACGCCCGGCTCTCGTTTGGAGGCCTCCACCACTCGGCGAAAGAACTCATGCGTGCCAAGCCGAGCGATCATCCACAGGCCCAGCCGGGGCATGAGGGCCAGAATCATGAGGATCGGCTGAACCGGGTAGCGACTGACCAGGACCTCCGGCAGGTCATACCAGATCGCTCGCAGAAGCGCCCGGGCCACCCGGTCCGGGCTCACGGGACTGAGCAGAAATGGCGCGCTGCAGTGTGTTCGGTCCTTGAGACGGGCGTAGATGCCCGTGTCCACGAAACCTGGCGTGATGACCGAGGCGCTGACCCCTGTGGACCGGTAGGTAGCGCGTAGAGAATAGGTGAAGGCTGTCAGGGCCGCTTTGGTGGCTGCATAAGGTTCCTGGAATGCAGGGCCGGACTTGCCGGCGAGAGACGACATGTTGACGATGTGGCCCGAGCGGCGGCGGAGCATGTCCGGCAGGACGAGGTGAGCGAGCATCATCGACGCGGTGAGATTGACCTCGATCACATCCTTGATCTGTGCAGGTGTCAGTTCGTGATAGGGGCACGAGTACTCGACACCGGCGTTGTTGACGAGCAGGTCGATATCGCCGAACTCCCGCCGCGCGGCAGCTACGACATCCCGGCGTTGCGACGCATCCCGAAGATCGGCGTGGATGGATTTCGCGCACACGCCTCGGGCCGTGAGGGCATCGACGAGAGCGGCCAAACCGTGCTCCCCGAACCCGACCAAGAGGAGATTGACGCCTTCGGCTGCCAGAGCGGTGGCGAGATGGCCTCCCATGCCGCCATCGGCCCCGGTCAAGAGAGCCGTTCTACCTTTCAGATGGGTCATGGAACACTCCCGTCAACTGATGTGGAACACTGAAGACACGGTGCGTCCACGTACTTTCTCCACTTTGCGCCAGGCGCTGTGGTCGTTGAGGGTGACCCAGCGGCGTTCTTCCTTGCGGTAATGCCAGTCGCGATCGGATTGGTAGAAAGCCTGGAGTCCGTGCCCTTCGATGATGTTGCAGATTTGGCTGTCATGATTGTTCAAGGCATCGTAATCGGTGACGGCCCGCTGGCCCATCTCTGAGTAGAGTTCGTTGAGTTCGAGCAACAGGTCGTTGAGCGCGTTGTCGAGTGGGCGGGCGGCCAGTCCGATCCGCTGGGCCTCGCGCAGGGTGATGGGGTAGCTGTGGGATGGGTAGCTCGAGTTGAGGCATTGGCTGATCGCCGCGGCCTTCTTCCGATCCTTCATGTGATAGGAGAGAATCTCCATGCAGAGTTTGACCGAGAGCGAGCTGATCCGGTGGACTGCCCCGATGACCAGGGGGTGGATGTAGGGGAAGACCGCCTGGTACGGATTCACGGCGTCGGCCTTGACCTCCTTTTGCCAGAGGCGGATGACGCGCATGAGTTCGTCCTGGCTGACACTGACGCGTTCGTTGTCCCGGTCGAGCGGGGAGAGGGCGTGGGCGAGCGAGGTGTCGACGGCCGAGAGGTGGGCCAGAGGACCCATCTCGATGGCGTCGGCGCCGAGGGCGAGCATGGTTGCGGCCGACTGGCATTCGAGCGGGACAAGCACGACCAGGCGTTTGGTGAACTGGCGCAGCAGATTCACCATCATCAGGGAGGCCTGGCCGGACCCGCCGTCGGACTTGACGAAGAGGGTGATTTGCGGCTGGGGCCCCAGTCGGCGCAGCAAGCCGTAGATCGCGATGACGTCGTTCTGGCAGACCGACCCGTTGTTCGAGTTCCAGTAGGTCAGGAAGCACCGTCCGACCTTACGCTCGATCCGCTCGACGATCTTCTGGGTGCGATTGAAGAGCACGGGCGGACGCTTGATGCGGGGGCGCGGCTTCTTCGAGATATGGGGTGGGTTGTCGGTCTGCATGAAGTGATGTATCCGAAGTGTCAGGCATCGACGAGCATGAACGTCACCTCCGCCTCGCTGACGACGTCCTCTCCCACCAAACACACCCCTTTTGCCCGCCCGATCTTCCCGCGCCACTTGGTGAGTTCGACCTGGATGATCAAGGTGTCGCCGGGCCGGACCGGGCGGCGCCACTTGACCACCTCGGCCGACATGAAGTAGGCGAGTTTGCGGGAATACTCGGCCTGACGCAGCATCAGGATTCCTGCCACCTGGGCGATCGCTTCGAGTTGGAGCACGCCCGGCATTATCGGGTGGCCGGGGAAATGCCCGGCGAAGAACGGTTCGTTGACCGTCACGTTCTTCACGCCGGTGATCGTGTTGCCCTCGATCCGTGTCACCCGATCCACCATGAGAAAGGGATAGCGGTGGGGGAGGATCTTGAGCAACTCGTCGGCATCGAGCGTAGAGCCATCGGTGAGCGGCGCCAGAGGTTTGCCGCCCGTTGCCGGGGCCGCATCCCGCGGATGCGGCGGTGGGGCGAAGGCCTGGGTGGCCGCCAGAACCTTGCGCATCTGAGCGCTGATGAGGCGGGCCAGTCCACAATTGGCGGCGTGGCTCGGGCGGACGGCCACCACGTGGCCTGCCACCGGCCGGCCCACCAGGCTGAGGTCACCCACGACGTCCAGGATTTTGTGCCTCACGAATTCATCGGCAAACCGCAGGGGTTCGGTTGTCAGGACGGCGTCATCGCGGATCACCACGGCGTTTTCCAGGCCGCCGCCCTTGATCAGGCCGTTCTTGATCAGGTGCTCGATCTCTTCGAAGAAGCAGAAGGTCCGCGCCGGCGCGATCTCGCGGGCCCACGTCTCCGCCGAGAGCTCGATCGAACGGCACTGGGTATGGCGGCCTTGCCGATCCGAACTCGTGCATGTCACCTTGAGGCGGTCATGGGGAAACACCGCCATGAACGTATCTCCGCTGGATATCTCGAGGGGCTCGTTGACCGAGTAGATCTCACGCGCCTCGCCCTGGGGAACAATTCCAGCCGCCTCGATCGCGCGCGAGTACTCCCGCGCGCTCCCGTCGGTCACCGGCGGTTCGCCAGCATCGAGTTCGACCACCGCATTGTCGACCCCGCATCCGGTCAGGGCCGCCAGGATGTGCTCGACGGTGTGGACCCGGACACTCCCCTTGCCCAGAGAGGTCGAGCGGGTGGTATCGACCACGTTGTCGATGTGGGCTTCGATTTCGGGCTGGCCTTCGAGGTCGATGCGGCGAAAGCGGATCCCGGAGTGGGGCGGGGCGGGCAGCAGCCCCATGGTGACCCGGTTGCCGCTATGCAAGCCGATGCCGCTCAGTCGCACCGGCTCGCGCAGAGTTTGTTGTTGGACCACGCGGCCATTAAAGAGGCGGCCCCCCTCGTTGGCAAGCGTGGTGATCGAAGCGCGCCGCCGCCATGCCGCGACCAACATGCCGTTCCCCCCCTCTGGCGCCCCCGTCAAGCCAAAGGCAGGCCGGCGTGCACTGCGCCGACGGCAGGACGGACGGCAGAGGCAGACGGTCGAGCTCCAGACGCTCGTGCGTGAGCGCATCCGCGATCGCCGTGGTTTCGGCTCGTGTCAACGTGCAGACCGCGTAGATCAGGCGGCCTCCGGGTTTCAGAGCCGAAACGGCGTGACGCAGCAAACGCAGTTGAATCTGCGCAAGCTCCGCCACATCTTCCGGACGCGTCGTCCAGCGGGCGTGCGGGTTGCGATGCCACGTCTCCAGAAGGTGGTGAGAAATCCGCGTCAGGCGTGTTCGGATGTCGCGGGGCGATAGCTGGTGACGACCCACTTGCTGAGGGTCTCGTCGGGGCTTTCCACCGCATCGAGGTCGAGCTGGAATTCGCGCTGGCCGGTGTTTTGAGTGATCAACTTGAGCCCGAACTGGTAATCGCGGAAGCGCTCGGCGCAGAGATCGCGCACCGGGCGGCCTGTTTCCGTGGCGAGCGCGACGAGGCGGTCGGCGGCGGCCGGCGTGAAGGCGATCTGAATCCCATGATCCTTGGTGAACCGTTCGGCGAAGTCATTCACCAACTGCCGCAGCACGGCCCGTTCGTCCTGGGCGTGCTCGGCCAGCAGTTTCGCCAGGGCCGGCATCGGTTGGTCGACCAGGTCCCGGGTGACGACGAACCGTTTGACGGAGGTGGATGGCAACTCGTACTTGAACTCGCGAAAAACGCGCTCGCACACCGTCATCAAGCCGCGCGCGCCGGTCTGTTCCTCGTTCGCCAGTTCCGCAATGCGTCGCAGCCCGTCAGCGCGAAACAGCACCTCGATGCCATAGGCAGCGAAGGTCTGTTCGTACTGGCGGATGATGCTGCCCTCGGATGTTTTCAGGATGGTGAAGAGGTCGTCGACGGAGAGCGGATGGCAGTAGACGCGCACCGGCAGGCGCCCGATGAACTCGGGTTCGAAGCCGAACTCGATGAAATCGCGCGTTTGGGCGCACGCCATCACCTCGTTGCTCTCCTCGACCGACGCGGTGCGGGCCGCGAAACCGATGGTCGCCTCGCGCAGGCGTTTGCGGACCACTTTGTCGAAGCCGGGGAAAGCGCCGCTGACGATGAAGAGGATATGCTTGGTGTTGATGACGTCCACGGGTTTTCTGCCTCGCTGCGTCATCTCCATCATCGCCTGCAATTGGCCGGCAATGTCGTTGGGCGATCGCGCCGCAACGTCCGTCTCCTCCATGAGTTTGAGCAGGTTGGTCTGAACGCCGCGCCCGCTCACGTCGCGCCCGGCATGGTTCACGGACGCCGCGATCTTGTCGATCTCGTCGATATAGATGATGCCGTACTGGGCCCGCTTCACGTCGCCGTTGGCGCGCCGGAACAACTCGCGCACCAGATCCTCGACGTCGGCCCCCACATACCCGGTCTCGGAGAACTTGGTGGCGTCGCCCTTGACGAAGGGCACTCCGATGAGATCGGCGATGCTCCGGACGAGGTAGGTTTTGCCGACCCCCGTAGGCCCGATGAGAATGACATTCTGTTTGGCGTAGTTGGGTTGGTCCTGTCCCTCGAGGGCCAGGCGCACATGGTGATAGTGATCGCACAAGGCCACACTCAGCACCTTCTTCGCTTCCTCCTGCCGGATGACAAACCGGTCCAGATAGGCCTTGACCTCCCGCGGCTTCTGATTGAATGCGAACTCGACCCCGCTCGCGGAATCACTCCCACCGCTCCCCCCGCGGGCCGGATTGGGTTGTGTGAAACCGCTCGCCCCCCCCGAAAAAGTCTGCCGCATCAACTCCGCCAGTTGGCGCTGGAACTCCTCAGGCGACGGCGGGCCGCCTGGCACTGAATCTGTCATGGGCTGTCAGGCGCCGGCCTCCTCCTCGCGCTGGGCGCTCAATTGGGAGAACGGATTGTTGGTGAAACCCGAGCGCCCGCTCTCGTTCGTCACCCCATTCGGAGCGGGGAAATCGACGACACGGTCGTCTGTGTCGGGCGGGGCTGCCCTTGCCGTGCCGCGGGCTTCGGTCTTCGGGGCTTGGGCAGGCTCGGTCTGTGCCGGATTCTTGGCGCGTTTGCTTCTCGGCAGAGGAGTCAGCATGACGTGCAGGTTGCGCCCGACGAGTTTGGGCACCTCGACCGCCTGCCCGTAAGCGGCCAGTTCCTTGACGAAGCGCTCCATGACCTGCATGCCAAATTCCTGATGGGCCATCTCGCGGCCCCGGAATCGCAAGCTGACCTTCACCCGCATGTCCTCGCACAGAAACCCCGTCGCATGCCCCAGCTTCACGCCGAAATCGTTGTCGTCGATCGTGGCGGTAAGCTGGATCTCCTTCACGCGATTGGCGTGCTGGTGCTTTTTGGATTCCTTCTCTTTCTTGGCTTGCTCGTATCGGTACTTGCCGTAGTCGACCACCCGGCAGACCGGCGGCGTCGCGTTGGGGGCGACCTCGACAAGGTCCATGGCGCTGCGGCGGGCGAGATTGATCGCTTCGTGCAGGGAAACGACACCCACTTGCTGCCCGTCAGGACCGATGACACGAACTTCGCGGGCACGTATCTTTCCATTGATCCGGACGAAGGAACCTGCAGATGGAGGGTAACGATGTGAGGAGAAGGGACGGCTCAAGAAGCCCTCCCCGGTTGAAGCTCATTCATGCGTTGTCGACTCAACTTGCATGCCGTCAATTGGACAGCGAGAACACTGTTACTTATTCACCATCATCCCTTCCGACGCAAGTCAAAATCGTCGTTCGCGGATCGGCCGGCCAAGCAACACGCTGGACGGCCCGCCCGACTTCCCCTATCCTGCCCGCCTGATGTCGAAAGCGGCCAAGAAACCGGAGGCGTCGGGCGATGCCCTGAGCGAGATGCCTTTCGAGCAAGCCCTGCAGCACCTCGAATCCGTCGTGGAAGCGATGGAGTCGGACGATCTCCCCCTGGAGACCCTCCTCGCGCGGTATGAGGAGGGCGTTAGACTGCTCGAAGCCTGTCAGGTCAAGCTTGCCGCCGCAGAGGTCAGAATCAGCCAACTCGAACAAAGCGCGTCCGGTACGTCGGCGCTGACCCCGATGACTCCGGAGGGCGGCAAGGACATCCAGTGACGGGCGGAGCCACACACACGCAAACACCATGAGTCGCTACCTGGACATGGTCGACAGTCCGGACCACGTGAAGAAACTGACGCTCGATCAGCTCAACCTGCTGGCCGAGGAGGTCCGCCACGAGATGATCACCGTGCTCTCGAAGAACGGCGGACATTTGGGTCCCAACCTCGGCGTGGTGGAATTGACCATCGCGCTGCACCGGGTCTTCTCGACACCCAAGGACAAGTTCGTCTGGGACGTCAGCCACCAATGCTATGCCCACAAGCTGCTCACCGGGCGGAAGAACCGGTTCAATACCATTCGGACGACCGGCGGGTTGAGCGGGTTCGCCATGCGGGCCGAGAGCGAGCATGACGCCTACGGCGCCGGCCACGCCGGGACTGCGCTGTCGGCCGCCCTGGGCATCTGCGCGGCGCGGGATCAGCGGGGCAGTGACGAGCACGTGGTCTGCATCTTCGGCGATGCGGCGCTTACCAACGGGATGTCCTTCGAGGCGCTGAACAATATCAGCCACACAACACGCCGGTTTATCGGCATCCTCAACGACAACGAATGGAGCATCGCCAAAAACGTCGGCGCCATCGCCTCTTACCTCAACCAGTTGATCCGGCATCCGCGTTACGGTCGGCTGCAGAAGGATTTCGAGCGCCTTTTACGGCGCATGCCCAAAGGGGAGCTGGCCATCAAGCTCGGCCACAAGGCCGAGGAAGCGCTCAAGGGAGCGGTTTCGGGTGTCGCCCTCGAACCGGGCACCCGCCAGCCTGGCACCGAGGGGCGTGGAGGCTACGGCAGCAGCCTGATCTTTGAGGAAATGGGCCTCCATTACCTCGGGCCCATCGACGGACATAATCTGCCGCTCCTGATCGATTCCTTCACCTACGCCAAGGAGTGCGATCGACCGGTCGTCCTCCACGTGGTCACGCGCAAGGGACAGGGGTACGAGGCCGCGCTCAAGTCGCCGGAGAAGTTCCACGGGGTCGGTCCCTACGACCTGGTCACTGGCGATCCGATCGCCGCCGCGCCGGGCACACCCCAGAACTACCAGGACGTGTTCGGCCTGGCGCTCGTCCGGTTCTGCCAGCGCGATAGCACCCTGGTCGGCATCACCGCGGCGATGCCCGCCGGGACCGGCTTGAAGTTCCTCGAACAGGCCATGCCCCAGCGCTACTACGACGTTGGGATTGCTGAGGGCCACGCCGTGTTGTTCGCCGCCGGCATGGCCACACAGGGCTTTCACCCCGTCGTCGCGATTTACTCGACTTTCCTCCAGCGGTCCTACGATGGCATCATCCACGATATCGCCCTCCAGGATCTGCCCGTGATTTTTGCCATGGACCGTTCCGGCCTCGCGGCCAATGACGGCCCAACCCACCACGGCCTGTTCGACATCGCCTTCCTGCGCTGTGTGCCCAACATCATCGCCATGGCGCCCAAAGACGAAGACGAACTGGTCGACATGCTCTTCACCGCCACCCACCAGAACCATCCGGTCTTCATCCGCTACCCGCGCGGCGCCGGCGAAGGCGTGGCCATCAAGGACCAGCCCCGTTTGCTCACGATCGGCCAGGCCGAGATCACCCAGCACTTCAGCCAGTCCGGCGGGCGGAAAGTGGCCCTGTTCGCCCTTGGGAATCTGCAGCGTCTGGCACGCGACACGGCTGCGGGTCTCAAGGCCGTCGGGTGCGACGTCGCCATCGTCAATCCGCGTTTCATCAAGCCACTTGATGAGGCGACCACGCTGTTGTTGGGCCGGGCGTCCGATGCCGTGGTCACGTTCGAGGATCATGTGCTGGCCGGCGGATACGGCAGCAGCGTGATCGAGTTGTACAGCAATCACGGTGTCACGACTCCGGTCGTCCGGATCGGCTGGCCGGACCAGTTTATCGAGCATGCCTCGACGGCGGACGAGCTTCGCGAGCAGTACGGGCTGACCGCCGAGCGCGCCGTTGCCGAGGTGAAAGCCAGGTTGCAGCAGCGGCTGCCCGCTGCCGCGGTGACCGCTCTGGCCTGACCCCCTCTTCAATTATGACTCCACCTCGCGGTTCGAGTATCGGCATACGAAACGGCGCCTTGACTGTCCCCGACGACCCGATCCTGCCGTTCATACGCGGCGATGGAACGGGCCCGGACATCTGGGCGGCCAGCCAGCGGGTCTTCGACGCCGCGGTCGAGCGGGCCTACGGCGGCAAGCGCAAAGTCGCGTGGTTCGAGGTCTTCGCCGGCCAGGCGGCCAAGGACAGGTTCGGCGATTGGCTGCCGGAGGAGACCATCGCCGCGTTCCAGAACTTTCTGGTGGGCATCAAGGGCCCTCTGACCACGCCTGTCGGCGGGGGCATTCGATCGCTCAACGTCGCTCTGCGCCAACAACTGGATCTTTACGTCTGTCTGCGTCCGGTGCGCTATTTCCGCGGCGTGCCCTCTCCCGTGAAACATCCGGAAAAGGTCGACATGGTGATTTTCCGGGAGAACACGGAGGATATTTACGCGGGCATCGAGTACCCGGGCGGCTCGGCCGAAGCCGGCAAGATGCTCGAGTTCCTCGCCCGGGAGTTTCCTCAGGCCTTCGAGAAGATCCGGTTCGGAACCCGCGCCCAAGCCGATGAGTTCTGGCGGCGTGCCGGCGCCGCGCTCCCGTCGGACGTCTGCGTTGGCCTCGGGATCAAGCCGGTCAGCCGGTCCGGCAGCGTTCGCCTGGTCCAGAGCGCGATCGCCCATGCCATTCGATTCGGGCGCAAGAATGTCACCCTTGTTCACAAGGGCAACATCATGAAGTACACCGAGGGCGCGTTCCGCGACTGGGGCTACCGCGCCGCCAAGGAGTTGTTCGGCGCCGTCGAGATCGACGGCGGTCCCTGGTGCCGCATCCCCGAGGGCCGGCCCGGGGCGGGCATCGTCATCAAGGACGCCATCGCCGACATCACGCTCCAGCAAGTGCTGACCCGGCCCGAGGATTTCGATGTCATCGCCACGCTGAACCTGAACGGCGATTACCTGAGCGACGCGCTCGCAGCCCAAGTGGGCGGCATCGGCATCGCGCCCGGCGGCAATATCAACTTCATCAGCGGCCACGCCCTCTTCGAGGCAACGCACGGCACCGCGCCCAAGTACGCCAACCAGGACAAGGTCAATCCGGGCAGCATGGTTCTCAGCGGCGAGATGATGTTCCGGTATCTGGGCTGGACTGAAGCGGCGGACCTGATCATCCGAGGGCTCGAAGGGGCCATTGCCAGCAAGCGTGTGACCTACGATTTCGCGCGGCTCATGGAAGGGGCGACGGAAATCCGGTGCTCGCAGTTCGGAGACAACATCATCGGGCACATGTGAAGCATCAGGGCTGCGGCCAGGGCAGACGCGCCAGACGAATATCGGCTTGGTTTCTTGGGGGATGCCGTGTGGCCTGGGAGCGGCTGCGGTTGTCGGACCACACCATATAGACATAGTGCGCGTCGGCGTAAGCCTGATTGTGCTCGCCGCTCTCGTGCGAGTAGATGTCCGAAGTCAGAACCTCCTGACCCCAATCGTCGAATTCAGGATACCACGGGTACCACCAGTGGAGGTTCACCCCGCCTGGCGCCCAGACCGGGTCGTAATGGCCCGGCTGAGTCTGCTCGGGCAGTGAGCCGGAGAATACCGGTGGAAACGGCTCGGATGTGATCGTGAAGTCGTTCGTGAAGAATGAAACCACGCCATCGGCTCCAATCGCGCCCCAGCGTCCGCACACCTCGATGAGCGAGTTGTCCGGATCGTTCCGGCGGTCGTGCCATCCGACGAACAGCATTGCGCCGTCGGGCCGAACGGCGAGAGCGGGCATCCACTGATCATTCAGGCCGGTGTCGAGGTTCACACGGATCGGTTTCGTGGTCCAATGAACGCCGCCATCGGTCGACTGCACAAAAAAGACGTCGGCGCGATCGCCCTGGTCGGCGCTCTGGTCGGCGTAGGCGACGTAGAGGTGGTTCGAGCGGGCCGGATCAGGATTCACCGCCAGCGTCGCCAGGCAAAAGGCCTTGAACCAGTCGCTCGGATTCGAAGTCGTATTGCTCCTTCGAAGCGGGATGGGCGAGACCGGCGCCCTGAGCCTGCAAATGGTGTGTGTGGGGCCGATCCTGGCGCCGCGTTCCGTCACGGCACAGATCTCGAGTGACTGCGGCGTGCCCCGTTCGTTCCACGCCACATAGACGACATGGTCGGTCCCCACCGCCATCTGCGGCATCATCGAGTGCTCGGTGCCCAATGCCACCGGTCGGGACCAAGCCCTGACATCGCCGTCCCTGGACACTGTCAGCCACTGGCGCCGTCGCGACCCGGCGACGCTTCCCTGAATGACTGCGTACACGTCGTGCTGGCCGGAGCCCGGCCAGTCATCGACCGCAATCCACGGGTAGTCCGACCCCTCGATCTCCTCGGCCAGAGGCGGGCAGCGGACAAAACGGGCGCCGCGATCGACCGACTTCCACAGAGGGATTCCCTTGAACGTGCCGGCCTTCCTTTCCGAAGTGGCCGCGTAGTAGATCACCCCTGACACCCGGTCCACGGCCAGCACGGGATCGCCGGCGTCTCCGCTCGTGGCGCCCTCGGGCAACGGCAGCACGTCCCGATCCACAAAGGTCCGACCGCCATCGTGAGAGACGGAATACGAGACCATGCGGCACAGACGGGGCGGATCGTCGAGGCTGGCCAGTCCGTAAATCCCCCGGTTGCTGTCCCAATAGCCGACGACCACTGTGTTTTCGAGGACCACGACTCCAGGCTGGTATTGGGTGTTCTGTTCGTTGGCGTAATCCTGGGCCGGATCGTTCACAAGAATGTTCGACGCCAACTCGAGCCGCTGCAGATCGGTGTAGCCCGTCGCGTCCGGTTCCGTGGCGGCCTCCGTCCAGTCTGTCCGGTCATCAGCCACGCCGTTGCCATTGGCGTCCTCGACGTAATCCGGCAAACCGTCCGAATCCGAGTCATACGGACGCCCGTAAATTGTCGCAACCGCGTGGTACCCGATGTCAACCTGAGAGTCGGCTTCCTTCGAGGCCCCGTCCACCGTGGCGTGATGGTAGAGCCCCGCGTCCGCCGCACTCCGGCTGCCCGCATCGACCAGCGGGGCCGGATTGGCGAGCCCCGCGAGTGACGCGCCGCGGGTCGACCCGGCGGTCCGGGTGCTGAGCGCAAGATGTGTGACGTCCCCTCCGGCGGATCCCGAAAGGGCAACCTCCCCGCTGTAGCCGTTGTGCGCGTTGGGCACCCCCTCGGATGCGACGCTTTCCAACGTGTCAAACGTGTTGTCGTATGCCCCCCACGAATCCGATCCCGAGTAATCCGCCAGCCTCAGCCTGCCGCCCTCGAACAGGTTGTTGCGCAAATGGACAACCAGCAATGGACGCTGCAACTCCGTGTCCTGATCCAGACTCAAACTCGACCGATGAAACAGGTTGTTGGTCAGTCCAAGGCTCGCAGGCCCTGCCGCACCGGGCGGATACAGCGACAAGTCCAGGCTCACCCCGTAGAACCGAGAGTCGCGCAGAGACAGAAACCCCAGCGGGAGGAAAGTCGTGTTGTCAAACAGCGCCCGCTTCCCGGGAAGCACCGCAACCTCCGTGAACCGGAGGTGAACCTCTTTCGAGATGGACCGGGTGCCCGCAGCCGAGAACAGGGCGGCCGTGCGTCCCGTCTCGTTACGGGGCGCGGGCTGTTCCTGGACCGTTTCGCACCGCACCAGGCGGTTGTAGCGCGATGGCGAGCCCTCACTCAAAAAACGGGCTCCATCGAGCAGGATGGTGCCGACGCTGTCGTGGATGCCCACGGCAACGCCGTTGGTGAGCAGCAGCGTCGCCGGCCCGTTGGTGCCCGCCACCGTCAGCCCCGTCCAGCACCAATCGAGCGGGGCATAGTGCCACCCCAGGTCCGGCCGCCCGTCGTTGTCCCGCGGCGCGGTCGGGCCGAGCGTCGTATCGAGTGCGACCGGCTTCGCGGCGGTCCGCGCCAGCGGGGGCCAGACCGTCCGCTCTTCGAGTTCCTTCATCAGTTCGGGGTCGATCTTGTCGGTCCCTCGATCCAGGAATGGGCTGCCGGCTCCAAGGTAGTAGCGGCCGGCGCCGGCCCGCGTGAACGGATTGCTATGAATCTCGATGCACTGGTTGCCGAAGTTCGGCGTGGCATAGAACCCATTCCACCCGCTGCCCTGCAGACGCAGGCGCGGCGTTGGGCTCGTGTTGACCACGTTGGCGAGGACGGAGTTCCGGACGACCAGCGAACTCGAGGATTCGCCGGTGGCCTGGGCCATGTAGGTCCAGCCGTCCAGGGTCAGATGCTCGGCTGTGCCTCGGAGATAGGCGCCGACAATGGCTTTGCTGGTCCCCCTCAGGCCAGCCTCGCGCGCGAACAGCCCGTTGCCGAGGTGGAGGGTCCGCCTCAGAACCATGTTGTAATACCGGATGCCCGACGCAACGACCCCGTTCTGGCAGTTCACCACTTGCACATGCTCGACCCGGTCCCTTGGTCGGCTGTTGATGGCCGGCGGGAAATACAGCGCGGTTCGAGCGCGAAGAATCCGCACGTTGGAAATGGCCGCCCCATCGGCCGGCATCTGAAGCGCCACCGCCGCGTAGTAATCCGTCGCCGCGCCCCGAGGCGTGATGTCGCCGACACTGTCATCGGCGTTGGCGGTGAAAACAGCCGGGCGATACGGCGCCGTGGCGCAGACCAGGTCGCCTTGAACATTCAGCCGCGCGAGGCCGTTGTTGGTGTACTTGACCACCGCGCCCCCTTCAATGGTCGTCGTCCCGCTCAGGTTGACCACGCCCGCCACCAGGTACGTCGAGCCGCACCGGAATGTGACGTCCTTCTGGCTCCCATTGGCCATGGTCCAATCCAGCACCAGACCCCGCGCCAGGGGTAGGGGAGACGCATCGGACGCGACCGCCGGATCGGTCTGATCGAAGCCGGGGGGCGGCTCATGCGGAGGCAATGGCTCGAGCAGAATGCGGATCGCATCCAACTCGACGCTCTCGAGAAGCATGGCGCGCCCGTCCATCATGGCCCAGCGATGCAGCACCGGAAGCTCGAGCCCGAGGTCGCTTTCGGGATTCGTCCCTTGCACCCAGAAGACTTGTCTCGCCGCCATCCCGTAGGCGCCAAAAACGAGTCGATCGTGCGTAAGAACCGGCTCGCGCATGCGGGCGGCCCGGATTGGATCCGATTCTTGCCAGACCTGGACCCGATCGATCCTCGGCTCGGGCGCCGTGAGAAACTCGGTGACTATCTCTAGACGCAGGCGATCGGACTCGAGGCCCCACTGCGCGGGATTCGGCAACTGGGTCCGCAGCACCACATCTTGGGCAAACGAGGCCTTTGCGTACTCGAAGAGCAAATCGGCTCTCACCCCGTCGAAAGCGTCCCGATACACAAGCTTGTTCGGTGCGGCCAACTCGGCATGGGCAGAGCGAGTCCTGGCGATCCAGACCCTCCGCCCGCTTTCCGGGTCCCAGTATTGCAGTCCCAACACCTGCCAGCGGAACTTTTGTCCGTCGCATGTTTCGAGCGCGTGAACCCGATTCGCCCCGAGATACAGCGGGCACTCGATGCGGTGCGGACCGGTCTGGGCCACCGCGGCACGCGGGGTGAACACGATCTCTTCTCTAGACGGGAGCCACCGTTCGGCGTCGCGATAGAACAGGCCGGTGGCGAGCACGGTCACGCGGTTGGTCGTCGTGATCAGTGCGCCGTCCCGAGTGCGCCAGGTGGCAAGGCTGTCGATCACCTGGTGATGCGGGCCGCGCTCGCGCTCCTCGCCCACGCATGTCCCGATCAACACTGATTCGCTCGACAGGGTGGCGGGCGACGCCGCCGACGGACTCAGAGCCAGCGTGGCGAACACCAGGCCTGCGATCAGTCGGACCGACGCGCGAAAAAAGGAAGACAGTCTCCTCGCCGGCACGGCAGTCATCTTGCGGGGTCCGACCGCGACGTCCGCTGAGGATGTGTCAATATGCGGGCCAGCGAAGCAACCGCGGACAGCAGGATTTGAACCTGAGCATTGGACGCTCTTCGCCGCGGGCGTCTTGCCCCTTGTTGCAGGTCCTGCTTCGCCCATCGCAGCCAAACGGTACCAGAGAGGCCACTCGAGTCAAAGCCTGGCGTGTGACCGACCATCGAGAGCGGTGTGTCCGGTTGTTGTCGGTGTTGTCTCGCCCGGTGAGCGGATTGCAAGGCCAAGCGATACCCCGCGCGTCCCGGGTCGTGACGTCCAGCGCGGGAACCCCGCAACAACCGCCTCGACGCGCCGGCGGCGGCGGAAGGTGTCAGGAGGGAGTGACCGTGACCGTGAGACTTCGAGGGCGTGCAGCGGCTGGAAGACCAACCGAGGGGAATCAAGCCTGCGAAACTCGGCCATCGCCTGCTCCGAACCGGCCTCGTGCGTCACCAGTTTCACGAGGAAACCAGTATCCGCGTAGACCTTCATCGCCGGGATGCCGGGACGATCGTCGAAAGCGCAAGACCGGATGGCGGCTCCCGAACCCACGGCAGGGGGGCTGGCCACAGGCGCTGGGCTGGTCGCTTTCGCCTGTTGGAGTCAGCCAGACTTTTCCGAGAGGTGCCCTGCGCGGAGGCGAGGCCGTCATGGATTTGCCCCTTCATCTCCGGCGTTCTTGGAGTTGACAATGGCGGGGTGGGACATTGACTTTGGGGGCATGACTGGCATGTCGGAGGGACCGGATTGCTCTTGCTGCCGCGGGGAACGCTATGGGTGACCCGCAACTGACTCCCATGATGGCGCAGTACCGCCGGATCAAAGGGGAACTGCCGGCAGATGCGCTATTGTTGTTTCGGCTGGGGGACTTCTACGAGATGTTCTTCGAAGACGCCCAGACCGGCGCGCAACTCCTGAACCTGGCCCTGACGAGCCGAAACGCGGTGCCGATGTGCGGGCTTCCGTATCATGCCGCCGCGGGCTACATCGGGCGCATCCTGAAGGCCGGGCGCAAGGTGGCGATTTGCGACCAACTCGAAGATGCGAGGCCCGGCAGGCTCGTCAAGCGCGAGGTGACCCAGATTCTAAGCCCGGGCGCGCATTTTGACGAGCGCATGCTCGCCGCCGAGCGTCCGAATTACCTGGCGACCGTCTGCCGCATCGGCAAGACCTTCGGTCTAGCGCTCGTCGATCTGACGACCGCCGATTTCCGGACGACCGAACCGGACACGGAGACATCGTTGCTGGCGGAACTCGAGCGCGTGCGGCCCTCCGAGGTTCTCCTCCCTTCGGAAGCCGCCGACCTGGCTGCGCTTCTGAGCAGCCGATCGAGGGCGAGGCCCTCCGCCACCCCGGGACAGCCGCCTGCCGCGTCCGGTGCGAGGACGGAATTCGGCTGGGTTCTGAGCCGTTACGACGATTGGGTGTTCGCGCCGGAGACTGCCCAGTTCACGCTGCGGGATCATTTCAAAGTGGCTTCGCTGGACGGCTTCGGCCTGCGCGGACGCGCCGCGGCGATGGGTGCGGCCGGCGCGGCGCTGCATTATCTGAGCCAGCAGCTCCGTCGCGACTTGGCCCACCTGACGCGGCTGAGTTTCTATCAGACCAGCGACTACCTCGTGCTCGATGCGGCGACGATTCGGAACCTCGAAGTGCTCGAACCGCTGCATCGCGACGCCCCGCGCGACGCCTCGCTCTACGGCGCCCTCAACCGGACGGTGACTCCGATGGGGGCGCGCCGTCTGCGGGAATGGCTCTCGCAGCCGCTGGCAGCCGCGCGCCCGATCCGGCGACGTCAGCAGGCGATTGGGGCGTGGGTGGATCACCCCGCGCAACTCGAGTCGTTTCGACGCGCGCTGGTCGAGGTTCGGGATCTCGAGCGGACGCTAAGCCGGCTGAGCGTGGGAACAGGCAACGCGCGCGATCTTGTGGCGCTGCGTCTTGGCCTCGAGCAGGTGCCGCGCGTGCGTGAGACCCTGATGACGGCACTCGACGAGGCGCCGGCGTCGGCCCCCGTGTTCAAGGAATTGGCCGCGTCCGACTCCGCCCAGGCTGCCCCGGACGACGAGGAAGGGTCCCGCCTCGTCGAGTTGGCGGGGCAACTGTCGGATTGTCCGGAGATTGTCGACCTCATCGGACGCGCGATTGTGGACGAAGCGCCGATGGCGCTGAAGGAAGGAGGGCTGATTCGGGACGGCTTCGATGCGGCGCTCGATGAACTCCGCCGCGCCGCTCGTGAAGGCAAGGATTGGATCGCGCAGCTTCAGCGAAAGGAAATCGAGCGGACTGGCATCGGCTCGCTCAAGATCAGATTCAACTCGGTGTTCGGCTATTACATCGAGGTCACGAAGGCCAACCTCGCCAAGGTCCCCGGCGACTATGTCCGCAAGCAGACCATTGCCAACGGTGAGCGGTTCATCACCTCGGACCTCAAAGAGATGGAAAGCAGAATCCTCGGCGCCGAGGAGCGGGGTGTGAAGCTCGAATACGAGCTCTTTCTCCGAGTGCGGGAACGGGTGCTTGGGCGCGTCGCGGAAATCCAGCAGACCGCGACGGCGCTGGGCGAACTGGACGTGCTCGCCGGGCTGGCCGAGACCGCGCGTCTGCACAATTACTGCTGTCCCGAAGTGGGCGAGGCGGGGCGCTTGGTCATTCGCGACGGGCGGCACCCGGTGTTGGACCAGAACCTGGCGGGAGAGCGGTTCGTGCCCAACGATACGGAATTGGGCGTCGAGACCCAGCAGATCGGTCTGATTACGGGTCCGAACATGGCCGGAAAGAGCACCTTCATCCGGCAGGTGGCGTTGCTCACCCTGTTGGCCCATGCCGGCTCGTTCGTCCCCGCCGCCTCGGCACGCATCGATCTGGTCGACCGCATCTTCACGCGCATTGGCGCGAGCGACGATCTGGCGCGGGGCCAATCGACGTTCATGGTCGAGATGAGCGAGACGGCGAACATCCTCAACAACGCCACCGTGCGCAGCCTGGTGATCCTGGATGAGATCGGGCGGGGGACGAGCACCTTCGATGGCCTAAGCCTGGCTTGGAGCATCGTCGAATACCTACATAACCAGGTCGGCGCCAAGACACTCTTCGCCACGCATTATCACGAACTGACCGAGCTTGCCGGCCGACTCAAGCGCCTGCGGAACTACAACGTCGCCGTGCGCGAATGGAACGATCAGGTCGTCTTCCTGCGCAAGATCGTGCCGGGGGGCACGGACAAGAGCTACGGCATCCAGGTGGCGCGTCTGGCGGGTGTGCCCAGGGACGTGCTGGATCGCGCCAAGGCCATTCTGAGAAACCTCGAGGAATCGGAGTTGACGCCCGAGGGCAACGTGCGTCGGCCCGCGCGCCACCGGATCGAGCGCGAGACCCTGCAGGCGCTCGAACCGCCGCCGCAGTTGGACCTGTTCGAAAGCAGGGCGTAATTCATGGGGAGCTTTGACATTCAACGGTCGAATGCGCGCGAGAACCATGAACCAGAAGCGTACAACTCTCGACTCTCGGCTCTCAACTGGTCCGATTCATGGATGCGAAATACAGGTCTTTCGGCTATACTGCACGATTCGCACGCACTCATATGACAAGAGAGAGCAGTCTCGCAGGCCAACTCGCCAGGTTGCGGGTTCCTTGTGATGTTGCTAAAGGTTGCTGGCGGGTCGGTGCATCTGACAGGTGTCGGTTTTATCTCGCCCGGTGAGGGCACCGGGCCAGCAACGGATGGAGACTCCCGCTGCAGGCCGCGTTTTGGCCCCTCCGATTGAGGCGGCGCGTTGACTTGGGACAGCCTCTCCTTATAGTGCGGACATGGCCGCCACCGGGAAATCATGTGCGATCGGGCGTTTTGCGGCGTTCCTGAGCCAAAGAGGGCTTCGACTGACCGCCCAGCGCCGCGCGATTCTCGATGCGGTATTCGGGACGCACCAGCACTTTACAGCCGATGAGTTGCTGGTTTGGGCGCGGGCGTTGGATCGGTCGGTGTCCCGGGCCACGGTGTATCGGATGCTGCCCTTGTTGACCGAGAGCGGCCTGGTGCGGGCGCTGGATCTGGGGAAAAACAGCAAGGTGTTCGATCCCAACTACGCGGATCATCCGAACCACAACCATCTCATCTGCGAGAACTGCGATCGGATCATCGAGTTCGAGAGCGAGGAAATCGCCCGGCTGGCCGAGGACATTGGCCGGAGGCTGGGGTTTGAGGTGACGGGTCAAAAGCTTCATCTGACCGGGGCGTGTGTCGAATTCGGGGCCCGGGGCACATGCGCGCACAAAGGGCGGCGGCATGGCCGCTCGGGTTGAGAGGTCCATGACTGGTCTGATCTCGCCGCAGTTGATCGAGCAGATTCGAGCCGCCAGCGACATCGTCGATGTGGTTGGCGGGTATCTGCCGTTGAAGCGGGCCGGGGCGAATTTCGTGGCTTTGTGTCCGTTTCATCGTGAGAAGACGCCGAGTTTTCACGTCAACCCGCAGCGGCAGATTTTCCATTGTTTCGGCTGCCAGAAAGGGGGGGACGTATTCACGTTTGTACGCGAATACGAGAGTCTGAGCTTTGTCGAGGCTGTGCGCCGGTTGGCGGAGCGGGCGCGGATACCGATCGAGTTCGAGCAGGAGCCGGGCGAGCGCCAGAGCCGGTTTCGCAAGGACACCCTGCTCGAGATGCACGAGCGGATCGCCCAGCGCTGGCAGGCGGTTCTGAACAACGACGCCGCAGGCCAGGTCGCGCGGGATTATCTGATTCGGCGCGGTGTGACCGACGAGGCCGTCCGGCTCTTCCGCCTCGGGTACGCTCCGGACCTCTGGGATGACACCGTCAACTGGGCCAAGAGCAAGGGTTACGACCCCGCGCTCGTCGAGGAGGCGGGCCTGATCACCCGCAAACAGGGCGAAGGAGGGACGTTCGGACGGCATTACGACCGGTTCCGCGGGCGGTTGATGTTCCCGATTTGCGACGAGCAGGGGCGGGTGATTGCGTTCAGCGGACGCATCTTGAGCGGGGATGAGAAGACGGCGAAGTACGTAAACTCTCCCGAGACGCCGATCTTCACCAAGGGACGGGTGCTCTTCGGGCTCGACAAATCGAAGCGGGCGATTCTGGACGCCGGGCGGGTCATCGTGTGCGAGGGGCAGTTGGATTTGATGGCCTGCTACATGGCCGGAGTTCAAAACGTCGTGGCGCCTCAGGGCACGGCCTTGACCGGCGACCATTGCCACGTTCTCAAGCGGTATGTCGACGAAGCCGTGCTGTGCTTCGATGCGGACGTTGCGGGCCAGAACGCGGCGTTGCGGGCGTTGGACGATTTGCTGCAGTCAGGCCTGGCCATCCGGGTCGCCACCATCCCCGCCCCTCACGATCCGGACAGCTTCATCAGAGATCGAGGGGCCGAGGCGTTCCGGAACCTGATCGAGAACGCCCAGGGTTTTTTCGATTACCTGCTCGACCGTCTGGTGGGAACCAATGATGGGGCCACGGACCGCGGCCGCATGGCGATCGTGAACGGCATGGCCGAGTACCTCCACAAGACCGGCAACGCCGTGCTCGTCGACACCTACGCTCAGAAGACCGCGCAGCGCCTGGGCGTCAGCATCGAGGCGGTGCGGGCCGAATTCCGAAAGGGCCCCAGGCCTTCGCCCGCGCGACGCGAGACAACCGACGCGTCGCCAGTGTCCGAGCCGGCGGCTCGTCCGGCTCCCCAGGAATCCTGGCTACTCCGACTGCTTTTGGGCAACGACGCTTTGGTCCCGCTGGCGGCCGATCGTCTGGACTTGAACTGGCTGCAGCATGCCGCGGTGCGCGACTTGATCAGGCGCCGTCTCGAGGCGGAGGCGGGTGGGACGTGGCGCGGAGTTGCCGTCTTCCTAGGGCAATTCGAGGATGCGCAGAGTCGGCAACTCATCACCGAGGCGGTGTCCGAAACCCTTGGAACGGCGGATCCTGAGAGGCTTTTACACGACGTGTTGAGGCGGTTGCGGGACACGGCGCTGGATCGTGAGATCGTGCAGGTGAACCGGCAGATCGCGGACAACGCGCTCAGCGATGGCCAGCGATTCGAGTTGTTGCGCCGCAAGCAGGGCTTGGTGGCCGCGAAACAGGCACCGCTCCGGCCCGCATGATACTGGTCTCGGCTCAGCGCGCCATGCGGCGGCGGAACAAGAGTGTCAGGCCGCCCAGGAGGACGAGAGCGAAGGAGCTCGGTTCGAGTCAGTTTCTGCCCCGCTGGCTGGCCTGCAATGAGCGCGCAGCCCGCCCCGGGGCGTCAACTCAAAACGGTCAAAAACACTGGGAGTTTTCCACGGTTTGCGGGGTGCGCAGCGGGCTACTTTCGGGCGGCTGCCGTCCGGGCAAACCAAAAAAAGATGCTTTTTCAACAAATCTCGGTTAGCACCCGGCCTGTGGGGAGGCTAGAGAAATGTACGCATCTTATCGGGATGGCGGCGATGCAGGCGTCGAGGGCGAACAGGTGCGTCCTGACGGCTTGGGGGAGACGGGCCTGATTGGCTGATGGGAAGGCGGGTTTTTTATGGAGATGACGCGCACAATCAAGTACGAGGCGGACCGGGTCAAAGGCTTCGGCGAGGAAGTCATGAGCGTGCCTGGGTGCGAGAAGTTGAAGGACTGCATCCAGTGCGGCACCTGTTCGGGGGTATGTCCTCTGAGCATCTACATGGATTTCACGCCGCGGCAGGTGATCGAGATGACGCGGTTCGACTTTAAGAACGAGGTTCTGGGGAGCAAGACCATCTGGCTATGCGCCTCGTGTTACGCCTGCTCGGTCGAGTGTCCGCAGCAGATTGGGATCACGGACATCATGTACGAGCTCAAGCAGAGGGCCATCAAGGAGAAAGTCTATCCGCGCGGCCTGCCGACTCCGGTGTTGGCGCAGGAGTTTACGAAGATGGTGCACGACTACGGGCGGGTGAACGAGATTCTGCTGGCCACCAAGATGTACATGAAGACCAACCCGTTGGCTGCCATGGGAATGTCCACACTGGGGTTGGGCATGATCAAGACGGGGCGCTTCTCGATGATCCAGGAGAAAATCCAGGGCCGGGCTGACTTGGCGCGGATGCTCGAGACGGTGGACGAAGGAAAGTGAAAGGCCGACGCATGAAGTACTCGTATTATCCTGGCTGTTCGCTGAAGGGACAAGGACGGGCCTACGAGGAGTCGCTCCTGCCCGTGATGCGGCACCTCGGCATCGAACTCGAAGAGTTGCCGGATTGGAACTGCTGCGGCGCGACGGCCTACATGGCGGTGGACGAAGGCAAGGCGTGCGTGGCGGCTTCCCGGAATCTGGCGATTGCGGAGAAGGCTGGTTTGCAGCAGGTGTTGGCGCCGTGCAGCGCGTGTTACCTGGTGCTCAACAAGACGCAGCACCTCATCCACGATTACCCCCAGATCAAGTCTGCGGTGGATCGCGCGATGACGTCCGTGAATCTCAAGTACTCGACCGACATCCCGGTGCGGCATCCGCTCGACGTGCTGATCAGCGACGTGGGGGTGGATGCGATCAAGCAGAAGGTGACGCACCCGCTCAAGGGGTTGAAAGTGGCGCCTTACTACGGATGCCAGATCGTTCGTCCGTATGCGACGTTCGACGACCAGTTCAATCCGACCTCGATGGACCGCATCCTCGAAGCGCTGGGTGCGACGATGGTCCAGTTCCCGCTCAAGACCAAGTGCTGCGGCGGAAGCCTGACCGGCACACTGCCCGAGGCGGGGCTGCGGCTCTCCTACATCATTTTGAAGGAAGCCATCAAGCGGGGCGCGGATGTGATCGCCACGGTGTGTCCCCTCTGCCTGTTCAATCTGGACTCGTTCCACGGCAAGATCGCCGCGAAATGGGAATCCGCCCGGATTCCCACCGTGTACTTCACCCAGCTCATGGGTTTGGCCTTTGGGATGACGGCCAAGCAGATGGGGCTGCAACGCGGTTTGGTGCCCATGAAGCCGCTGGCGTCGGCGCCGGCCTGTTGTGCCGCGCGGACCGCGGCGGCGGCGACCTGAGCGGCCCGAGACGATTGCTCGAATCGAAAGAAGACCGACATGCAAAGTACGAAGGAAAACATTCGGATCGGTTTCTACGTTTGCCATTGCGGGCATAACATCGCCGCGATGGTGGATTGCGCCGATGTCGCCAAGTACGTCAAGGGGCTTCCCAACGTGGTGCTTTCGCGCGACTACAAGTACATGTGCTCGGATCCCGGTCAGGAACTGATCCAGAAGGACATCCGAGAGTACAAACTGAACCGCGTGGTGGTGGCGTCCTGCTCGCCTCTGCTTCACGAACACACCTTCCGCAGCGCGACGGCGGCCGGCGGCCTGAACCCGTACTACTTTCACATGGTGAACATCCGGGAACACGATTCCTGGGTGCACACCGATCGTGGGGAAGCGACGGTGAAGGCCAAGGCGCTGGCCCATGCGGCGATCGATCGGGTGGCATTCCACAAGGCGCTCGAGACCAAGACGGTCAAGATCAACCCCGATGCCTTGGTGGTCGGCGGCGGGATCGCGGGTATCCATGCGGCGATGACGCTGGCCAATGCGGGCAAGAAGGTGTACCTGGTGGAACGGGAGCCGTCGATCGGCGGGCACATGGCCAAGTTCGACAAGACGTTCCCGACACTCGATTGCGCCGCGTGCATTCTGACGCCGAAGATGTCCGAGGTCGGGGCGCACCCGAACATCACCCTGTGGAGCTACTCGGAGGTGGCGCAGGTGGACGGCTACGTGGGCAACTACAAGGTGCGGGTGAAGCGCAAGCCCCGCTACATCAGCGAGGAGCGGTGCATCGGGTGCATGGATTGCATCTCGGCGTGCGTTTTCAAGGAGCCGAAGTTCGAGGACGAGTTCAACGAGGGCCTGGGCAAGCGCAAGCCGGTCTACATTCCCTTCCCGCAGGCGACGCCCCAGATCGTCGTGATCGATCCCAACGTCTGCCTGAACTTCAAGCGGACCAAGGGCCCGGACGGCACGCCGATCGTCTCGGACAGGTGCAAGAAGACGTGCGTCGAGGCGTGCGGCGACAAGAACGCGATCGATTTCACGCAGAAAGAGGAGATCAAAGAGATCGAGGTCGGCACGATCATCGTGGCCACGGGCTTCAAGACGTTCGATTCCAAGCGCGTTCCGGCGTACGGATACGGCATCTACAAGAACGTGTACACGGCGCTCGAGATCGAGCGGCTGGTCAACGCGTCCGGGCCGACCGGCGGCGAGGTGATCCTGCGCGAGGGCAAGAACCCCGACGGCTCGCCCAAGCATCCGAAGAGCATCGGCATCATCCATTGTGTCGGCTCGCGCGACAAGAAAACCAATGTCTGGTGTTCGCGGGTTTGCTGCATGTACTCGATGAAGCTGGCGCATTTGCTCAAGGAGCACACGGGCGCGGAGGTCTACAACTTTTACATCGACATCCGGGCGCCGGGCAAAGGCTACGAGGAGTTCTACAACAAGCTGCTGGACGAGGGTGTGCACTTCATCCGGGGACGCGTGGGCGAGGTAACCGACTGGGCTATGACGCCCGAGGAAGAGGGTAAGCTTGTGATCCGCGTCGAGGACACGCTGGCCGGCTACGTGCGGCGCATCCCGGTCGACATGGTGGTGTTGTCCAGCGGCCTCGAACCGCAGGCCGACGCCCAGGACGTGAGGCGTCTGTTCAACATGAGCTGCGGCACCGAGGGCTTCTTCCTCGAACGCCACCCGAAGCTCGCTCCGGTCAACACGTTCACCGACGGCATCTTCATCGCCGGGGCGTGTCAGGGGCCGCGGGACATCCCGGACACCGTAGCGCAGGCGGGCGCGGCGGCGGCGGAGGCGCTTGTGTTGATCGACAAGGGCTTTGTCGAGCAAGAGCCCAACACGGCGTTCATTCTCGACGAGGAATGCTCGGGCTGCAAATCGTGCATTCCGCTCTGTCCGTACTCGGCGATCCTGTACGACGAAACGCGAAAGAAGGCCCACATCAACGAGGCGCTGTGCAAGGGCTGCGGCACATGTGTCGCAGCGTGTCCGTCCGGATCGATTGTGCAGAACCTGTTCGAGGACGAGCAGATTTTCAGCGAGATTCAAGGAGTACTGGCTTATGACTAAGGAATGGCGACCGCGGATTGTGGCGTTTTTTTGCAATTGGTGCACCTACACGGCGGCCGATCTGGCCGGGGTGTCGCGCATGAAGTACGCTTCGAATGTCCGCGTGATCCGGCTCATGTGTTCCGGGCGGGTCGACCCGCAGTTTGTTCTGGACGCGCTGACGCGCGGGGCGGATGGCGTGCTGATCGGCGGGTGTCATCCCGGGGATTGCCACTACGCCGAGGGAAACTACAAGATGTTGCGTCGGTTCCAACTGCTCAAGCGCCTGCTCCGGGACATGGGGATCGAGGAGGAACGGGTGCGCCTCGAGTGGATTTCGGCCGCCGAAGGGGACAAGGTCAAGGCGGTCATCAACGAAATGACCGATCAACTGCTGAAGGTTGGCCCGCTGGGCTTGCCGCAACGGTTTGAAGAATGGGACAAGGAGGTCACCCGTCTGGAGGAGGAAATCCGCGGCGGGGACGCAGCGGGGGCTGGATGCGCCTGCGCTGCGAAGCTGCAGAAGCCCGCTGCAGCCTCGAAATCGGAGGTGGCTCATGTCTAAACCCAAAGTCGCGTTTTACTGGTGCGCCTCGTGCGGAGGCTGCGAAGAGACCATCGTCGACCTGGCCGAGGATATACTGGGGATCGTCGAGAAGGTGGACATCGTCCTCTGGCCTGTGGCGATGGATTTCAAGTACAAGGACATCGAGGCAATGCCCGACAAGTCCATTGCGGCCACTCTGCTCAACGGGGCTATTCGCACCACCGAGCAGGAAGAGATGGCCCACATGCTGCGCCGGAAGAGCCAGTACTTGATCGCCTACGGGGCCTGCGCCCACCTGGGGGGCATCCCCGGCCTGAGCAATCAGTTCTCGCGCGAGCACATGCTCAAGTTCAATTACGAGGATGCCCCGAGCATGGCGAATCCCAAGAAGACGCGCCCGCAATTGAAGTTTGCGGACGGCGGTCGCGAGCCGACTCTGCCGGAACTTCACCACGTGGTCCGGACACTGGACCAGGTGGTCGAGGTTGACTACTACGTGCCGGGATGTCCGCCCACGCCCAAGCTGACGAATGTGGCGGTGACGGCCCTGCTCGAGAACCGGCTGCCACCCAAAGGCTCGGTGATTGCGCCGGACATCGCGTTGTGCGACGAGTGCCCGCGGAAGGCCTCGAAACCGGTGAACACGAGCTTCACGGAGTTCAAACGGCCCCATCAGAAACTGATGGACCCCAACCTCTGCTTGCTGGCTCAGGGCATCGTCTGCATGGGGCCCAGCACGCGCAGCGGTTGCGAGGCCGCCTGCATTCGGGGAGGAATGCCGTGCACCGGGTGTTTTGGTCCGACCTCGCGCGTGCGCGACCAGGGACTGAAGATTCTGTCGTCCCTCTGTTCGAACGTTGCGCCGAAGGAAAACGGCGAGATCGACAAGGTGCTCGAGGGGATTCCCGATCCGGTGGGCACGTTCTACCGCTACGGACTTGCGAAGAGCTTGATGCGCCGTAAAGTCAATTTGCCGGTCAAATAAGGTCACCCGCTATGGAACAAGCTGTCAAAGACGTATTCAACCAGGGGGCGGCGCGCGCCAACGCGGCCTATCAGATGGGGCGGCGGCGGTTCACCGTCGAGCCTATCACCCGCCTCGAAGGACACGGCAAGATCGACATCTTCCTCGACGACAAGGGCGACGTCGAGCGCGCCTACATGCAGGTCCCCGAGCTGCGCGGCTTCGAGGTGTTCAGCATCGGCAGGCCGGCGGAGGACATGCCGCAAATCACCAGCCGCATTTGCGGAGTGTGTCCCACGGCCCACCACATGGCCTCGGTCAAGTGCCTGGATGATTTGTACAAAGTCGAGCCCACCTCGCCCGGACGGAAGATTCGCGAGCTGGTCTACAACGGTTTCCTGTTCGAAGACCATGCCCTGCACGTCTTCGTCCTGGGCGGTCCGGATTTCATCGTCGGCCCGGAAGCGCCACCGGCGGAGCGGAACATTGTCGGGGTGATTGGCAAGGTCGGCCTCGAGGCCGGCAAGAGAGTTATCACCATGCGGCGTCGGGTGCGGGAGTTGACCGCCTATTTTGGCGGGAAGGTGGTGCACCCGGTGCTTGGGCTGCCCGGCGGCGTCAGCAAGCCGCTCGATCCGGCGGATTTGCCCAAGTTCAAGCAGTTGGCCAAGGACGCCGTCGAGTTCGCGGAGTGGACGGTGGACGTGCTCAAGAAGATCGTACTCGGGAATCCGGAGTACGTGAAGATGATCACATCCGACGCTTACACCCATAAGACCTGCTACATGGGGATGGTCGACGAGCAGAACCGGCTGAATTTCTACGACGGCAAGCTGCGAGTCGTGGACTGCAACGGGAAGGAAATCTGCAAGTTCACGCCCCATGAGTATCGCGACTATGTGGCCGAGCACGTCGAACCGTGGAGCTACATGAAGTTCACCTTCCTCAAGCCGCGCGGCTGGATGGATTTTGTGGAGGGGCCCGACACCAGTGTGTATTCGGTGGCGCCGCTTGCGCGCCTGAACGCGGCTGATGGCCTGGGGACGCCCAAAGCCCAGGCCGCCCTCGAGGAGTTCTTCAAGGCCCTGGGCGGCAAACCCGTCCATCATACCCTTGCCAACCACCTCGCGCGCGCTATCGAGATGATCTTCGCCGCCGAGAGGATGGAACAACTCGTGAACGATCCGGAAATCACCAGCCCGGATGTCCGACGCATCCCGACCAGCGTGCCCAAGGAAGGCATCGGCGTGGTCGAAGCCCCGCGCGGCACGCTGTTCCATCACTACCAGACCGACGAACGGGGTTTGATCACAATGGCGAACCTGATTGTCGCCACGCAGAATAACGCGGCGCGGATCGCGATGAGCGTCGAGCGAGCCGCCAAGGGCCTGATCAAGGGCGGCAAGGTCACCGAAGGGCTCCTGAATAAGGTCGAGATGGCGTTCCGCGCCTACGATCCCTGTTTGGGCTGCGCCACCCATTCGCTCCCGGGTCATCTGCCCCTGTCGGTCAACATCTACGATCGCGATCGAACGCTGGTGCGCCGGCTCGAACAACCCTGAGGCCACTGACAGTGGCGCGGCCCGTCGGCGCGCCTCGATCAATCGCCGGTCCCGAGTTCGATCACGCGGGGAGATCGGGACGGGGGGCTGCTTGCCGAGCCGGTCGAGGCTGTGGCCCGACGTCTTTCCGCGCCAGAGGCCGGATCGGGTTCAGCTCGGAGTCTGTGAGCGATCCGAGCTGGGGCGCCATGGCGATCTGAGCGTTGCATGTCAATCCCTTACATAATGGACAACGCCACGTCATTTGCGGCGCCGCGAACCGAGCCGGCCGGACAGCGCATTCTGGTTCTTGGTTTGGGGAATGACATTCTCTGCGACGATGCGATCGGGCTGCGGGTGGTGCGCGAGGTCCGGCGCCGACTCCGCCCCGATGAGGAGATCGAGGTCGAGGAAACCGAGGAGATGGGATTGTGCCTGCTGGATTACATCAGCGGCTATCGCGGACTGGTTCTGGTCGACTCGATCCAGCGGGGGACTCTTCCCGCGGGTGAGATTCACGAAATCCGGGCTGACGATCTCCGGACGCTGTCGTACTCCGCGCCGCATTTCTTGGGGATAGGCGAAACGCTGGCACTGGGGCGGGAGCTGGGGCTGCCAATGCCCGACATGATCCGCATCCTCGCGATCGAGGTCGAGGAACCGCACTTATTGAGCACCGAGATGACACCGCCTCTCCAGCGGGCATTGCCCGACCTGGTCCAACGCGTTCTCACTACCGCGCGCGGGCTGGCAGAGCAGCGCTGATCTCTCCTTCGACGAAGCCCGCCGCGTTTGTTGTGGCACTCGAGGGTGCGGTCCAGGTTACTCGCCAGCCGTGCTTCTGCCGATCGATCCGCGTCGATGCTCCTGTCGACACCGCGTCGCGGTCCGTGAAAAGATCGACCGGATAGCTGCGTCCGGGCAATCCCTCGACCCGCATGCGCCACGCCTGGCCTTCGAGTCCGGCACGGATCACGCGCAGATTGCGGCTGACGGCTCCGGGTGTGAGCGGGTCATCCAGCGGCATCCATTCGATGCCATCCGCGTGCCGGAGGCGGAGCGTGTGTTTGCCGGCGCAGTGGGGCAGGGTGATTCGCATTCGGGTTGCGGCGGGCGACTCCTGGATATGACATGCGTGTGGCCGGCCATCAAGGGTGACGGACCAGAGCTTTGCGCCTGCGGGTAGATGGGGCGCCAGGACAACCGTCGCGCCTCCCGGCCAATCGAGATCGAGGCTGAGCTGGAACTCGTGTCTGTCCTTCTTCAATCCGAGGGACAACACGCCCGGGCCGCAGGGAATGCGGGTCACGCGCAGGGTGTCCCAGGCCGGAGGCAGCGTGGGGGCCAATTCGATGCGTCGTGACGGAACATCGACATCGAGTCCCAGGAGGCCGTCGAAGAAGCCGTTGACCAGGGCCAGTTCGGAGAACATCTGATGCGGCACGCCCTCGTCCAACCTCCGGAAACAGCGCCCATCCAGGACCTCGGGCATCGGGCCGAGTCCGTCCAGCGTCCGGGCCCGCACCATGGCCAGCCAAGTGCGATACGCCTCGATGCCGCGCTCGTGTCGGTAGTCGGCGACGATCACTCCGGCATTCCAGACGGGCCAGACTGAACCCGACTGATAGTGTTGCGGATCGTAGTTTGAATCCGACAAAACGAGACTGCGCACTCCCCAGTCCGTTCGAAAGTCCGCGCCAGCCATCCGTTCGAGCGCGCGCCGGACGCGGTCTGGCGGGAACTCACCCAGCCAGAAGCTGAGGGCTTGATGGGGGACGAGCGACTTGAGGGGCTGGCCTTGGCGGTCCAATCCCCAGATGTAGGCGCCGAGCGTGTGATCCCACAAGCCGGCCTGGATGGAGGCTCCGGCCTGCGCGGCGGCGGCGTGGCAACGCGCGGCGAGGTCGGGTTCATTCAACGCGCTGGCCAATCGTTCCAGGCCGCGCAGGGCCCGCACCCACATGCCCTGGAGCTGCGTGTCTTTCCAGACGGCGACCGAGCTTTCCGAGGACCCCCAGTCGCCGGGCTCGATGCGCATCAGGCCGTCCGCCGGGTCCATGGCCGCGAAGCACCAATCCAGCGTGCGGCGGATGCGCGGCCACTCGGCGCGGAGGAAGTCGAGATCGCCGGTCGCGCGATAGTAATCTCCGTAGGCGAACAGATAGTAGACGGGGCCGTCACTGTGCATGTAGGCATACGGGAACTCGCGGAAGTAATTGGTCCAGAACGGGAGGCTCTGCACGACCTCATGCGCCGTCTTGCCACTGGCGTGTTGAAAGCGTTGGAGGAATCGCAGCGCCTCCCGGATGTGCCCGGACATTCCCAGCCAGTGGTACGCGCACGCGGTCAGGGTCGGTTCCTCGAAGAACCAGCAGTATTTCGGGCGCGTCCCCTGGCCGGAGGCACTGTAACCCGACACGAGGCCGCAGCCGAGGTAGGGGTTGCAGACGCGGAGCTGGTCGAGCGAAATCGCGCTCCAACGCAGCGCATCGTTCACCTCGGCATTGGGTGTCTCCACATGAGGCGCCCGCTCGATCACGCGGGCCGAATGCCGCATGGACTCGCGATACAGGCCGCCCCCATCGGAGAGAAGCCGGTCGATCACACGTGGCGCGCCGGGGCGCGCCGGGCAGCCCAAGGCCACGGCGATCGGTGTGTGGCGCCGTTCTGCCTGGCGATGGGACAGTCGGAAGCGGATTTCGTGAATCCCGTTCTCGTCCGTGCGATGGGCGGTGGCCGTCGGGCTGGACACACGCAGCTCCAGTTGCCTGCCGGGCTCGCGGACGACCGCCTCGCCTCGTGCTGAATCCCAGGACCAATCGAGCGGGTGCGTTGCGGAGAGGTGCATGGGCGCCAGCACCGGACGGAATCGCAGCGCCAAGTCGAGATCGCGTCGCCCGTCGAGGTCGAGCAGCAGCATCATGCCGGGCTGCGAGCGCGGGACGAACCAGGTGAGGGTAAGGCGCCAGTCGCCGCCATCGTACACGGTCTGCGCCATATGCGGGGTGGCGACGTGGCGTGAGGCGAACGGGCGCAGGTCGGCAAGGGGTCCATCGTCGTGGGCAAGACAGAGCGTCCAGCCATCGAAGAGTTTGAACGGGTAAGCCCAGCCTTCGACCCCGTGTGCGAGGCTGCCCCAGACGCCCGCGTGTTCGCCCAGCGCTTCGAAGTGTTGTTCGGGCGACGCCTGGCTCTCGAGCACCAGAGGTCCGCGTTCGAGGGGAAACCGCGGCATCGCGGCCCGACCAGCGCGGTCAGCCTTGGATTTGCCCAATGGGTGTTGGGCGTCGGCAGGCCATTCAGGGTCAGGGCTGTCTGGCGCTGATCCGAGGACGATGACCGGATTGGCATTGGCGTCGAGCCGGCGAAGCAGCGCCATCAAGCGGGCCCGATCGAGCGCCACGCAACCGGCTGTGGCGTTCTGGCCGTCGCCGTCCCAGACGTGGATAAAGATCGCGCTGCCGCGGCCCGGCACAATCGGCGCGGTGTTGTATTCGATGACGATGCCTGCATCGTAAAGCCCGTTGTTCAGGAGCATTTTTTCGCACGACACGCCCGCCGGCCTGCCCTGGACCCAACGGTTGTACACTGGCGACGCGGGATCATCGACCCAGTAGTCGTTGTCGGTCGCCTGACGGTACTCGAGACCTGTCGACAGCGCAGGTGGCCGCCCAAAGGCCAGGCCGAGCCGAAACACACCCGACGGAGTGCGGCCATCGCCCTCGCGTTTCTCGCCCAACGGGGCGAAGCCGTTCCGTCCGATCACCGCGGGCCAAGGCCCAGCGGTCCGACGCCAACCATTGGCCGACCGTTCCCAGGCGGTGAGCGTGGTGTGGAATCCACGTGTCGGGCGGACCACAATCGCTTGTCGCGCCCGAGCGGGAAGCCGATCGGGTGGCGGTTCAACGGCGTGGCGGGGTGCGGCGCTGGCGGAGAGGGAAAGTGACAGGACTGTCACCGCGGCACGAAGCAGCCGGGTTGCGCGGCTGTATTTCATGCGACGCCGGGGGAAGCGTCCCGGGCATGGGGCTGAGGCGTTGTCTCTCCCACCTGGCGCGCCAGCATGTTCTTCTTCGAGAGGAGGCCGGCGAAGTCGTCGACCGTGAACGCGCGCGCGATGGCGTCGCCGGCCGTCATCGACTCCGCGACGGCGGTGGAAAGCAGGTTGAGGAAGACGTCCCCGAGCGGCTTGAGGACCGCCGCCCGCTGATGCAGCAACGCTCCCGCGGCTGCGCCGATGAGAATGCCGCCCTGCAGGAGGGCCAGCGAGGCGTAGCTTCGGAGCGCTCGAGATCGGACCGTTGCCCTCTGGGTCGAAATGCTCATACGGTGCCCTCTCAGACGGCGATGGGAGCCTTGATGGGAGGATGGGGGGTGTAACCGGTCAGATCGAAGTCCTCGTACCGGAAGCTGTGGATGTCTTTGACGGCGGGATTGAGCTTCATGACGGGGAGGGGGCGCGGCTGGCGGGTGAGCTGGAGTCGGGCCTGGTCGAGGTGGTTGCTGTAGAGATGGAGGTCGCCGAAGGTGTGGATGAATGCGCCGGGTTTGAGGCCGCAGACCTGGGCGATCATGAGGGTCAGGAGCGAATAGGAGGCGATGTTGAACGGGACGCCGAGGAAGAGGTCGGCACTCCGCTGGTAGAGCTGGCAGCTCAGAGTGCCATCCTGCACAAAGAACTGGAAGAGAGCGTGGCAGGGGGGGAGTGCCATGCGGTCGAGTTCGCCGGGGTTCCACGCGCTGACGACCAGGCGCCGGCTATCGGGGTTTTGGCGGATTTGGGCGATGACCTGGTTGATCTGGTGAATGGAACGTCCGTCCGGGGTGCGCCAATCGCACCACTGGGCGCCGTAGATGCGTCCGAGGCTCCCGTGGGAGTCGGCCCACTCATCCCAAATGGTCACGCCGCGTTCCTTGAGCCAGCGGACATTGGTGTCGCCGCGCAGAAACCAGAGCAGTTCGCAGATAATGGACTTGAGATGGACCTTCTTGGTGGTGACCAGCGGGAAGCCCGCGGCGAGGTCGTAGCGGGATTGGGCGCCGAATAGGGCGAGGGTGCCTGTCCCGGTGCGATCGGGCTTTGGCTTGCCGGTTTCGAGGACGAGCCGGAGCAAGTCGAGATAGGGCTGCATGCGGGGGCGGGTGTGGGAGCGCGGCGGACGGTCCGGCAAGGGCCGTCCGCCGGGCGGTGGATCAAGCGTTGGGCTGGCCCGGAGACTTCATAAGGCTTCGCGTCGGTGACCGCTCCACGAAACATGCAGGGCTAGCCGCCGACACAGACCAATTCCTCGTTGTCGGCGACGTTGACGATTTTGAACTGTTCGGCGTGGAAGGTCGGGGCGGGCCGGAAGGAGAGTTTGCCGAAGTATCGTTTTTCCATCTCGATCAGGAGCTTTTCATCCTCGGTGCGGAGGCGTTCGAGGACGGTGGGATGGACCATGATACGAAGCTGGAAGTCCGACTCGTCGCGCTGTCGCTTCTTGAGGATTTCCGAGAGTTTGCGCTGGATTTCGACGCTCATGGTCAGGGCGCTTTTGACCTTGCCGCGTCCTTTGCAGTAGGGGCAGTCGTCGTAGACCGATTCGCGCACGCTCTCGGTGTGGCGCTGGCGGGTCATTTCCATGAGGCCGAGCTGGGAGATGGGAAGCACATGGGCCTTGGCCCGGTCGCGTTTGAGGCCCTCGCGCATGCGCTGGTAGACCTGCTGCCGGTCCTTGTGGGATTTCATGTCGATGAAATCCAGGACGATGAGCCCGCCGATGTTGCGCAGGCGCAGCTGGCGGCAGATCTCATCGGCCGCCTCGAGATTCACCTTCAGGATGGTGGAATCGGCGTCCTTGCCGTTCTTGTGGCGTCCGGTGTTGACGTCGATGGCGACCAACGCCTCGGTTTCGTCGAGAACAATGTAGCCGCCGCTCTTGAGATGGACTTGGCGCGAGAACGCGGTCTCGATCTGACGCGTGATGGCAAATCGATCGAAGACAGGCTGGGAATCGGTGTAGAGCCGGACCTTGGACGCGGACCGGCGGGAGATGCGTCCGATCATGTCGCGAATCCGCTCATACTGGGTGTGATCGTCCACAATGATGCGATCGACGTCTTCCGTGAGAAAATCCCGCACCGTCCGCTCGATGAGGTCCGGTTCACGGAAAACACAGGCTGGCGCTGGTGTGGTGGTGATTCGGTCCTGCACGGCCCGCCACTCGGCGAGAAGGAAGGCGAGGTCGCGCACGAAGAACCGGGCTTTCTGGCCCTCGCCGGCGGTGCGGATGATGACGCCCATGCCATCGGGGATGGTGAGACTGCGGACGATGCGTTTGAGCCGCTGGCGCTCTTCGTGGTTCTCGATCTTGCGCGAGACGCCGCACTGGTCGGAGTTGGGGAGCAAGACCAGGAAACGCCCGGGCAGGGCCAGGTTGGTCGTCACGCGCGGGCCTTTGTTGCCGATGGGGCCCTTGGTCACCTGCACGACGATGTCGGTCGAGGGCGGGTAGAGGCGCGGGATGTCCTTCTGGGTGATGCGCGGCTTTTCACGGGAGCGGCGGTTGTCGCGTTCAACCAGCTCGACGCCGCTGTCGAAACCGGCGGGGACAATGTCCCAGTAATGGAGAAAGGCATTCTTCTCGAATCCGATGTCTACGAAGGTGGCCTTCAGACCGTCTTCGAGGTTGCGGACCTTGCCCTTGAACACGCTGCCCACAAGCCGCTCGTCTTCGGTCCGTTCGATCGTGAACTCCTCGAGGCGGCCCTGTTCGAGCACACCGACCCGGGTTTCGAGCGATTCGGCATTGATGACGACTTCCTTGTGCGAGCGGACGCGCGGGCGCATCAACCGTTGCACCCGGCGGATCACGCGGTCGGTGACGGCGCGGAGGCTGCCCATGAGGCCCGGGGCGGATTCGGAGACCGGCACGGGTTCATAGGCCGGCTCGGTTTCCTCCTCGACCTTCTCCGGCGTGTCGAGATGCGGCTCCCGATAATCGCGTTTGCGGACCCCTTCGGCGGCCTCCACCGCGGCAGGCGTGGTGGCATCCTCGGCCAGTCCGGCGGCGCGGTTCTCGGAGCGCTCGATCTCCCGCTCGTGGCGTTTGAGGTCGAAGACGCCTTCGGAGGCGGGCTTCTCGCCCAGCACCTCGGCCCGCGCCTCGATGGCGGCGCGTTCGGGTTTGAAAGACTGGGTGCGGTTGGGCCGGAACTTCTGTCCGGCGCGGCGGTGGCGTGAGAAACTGCGGTCACTCATAGCAGATCACAGGTTGCGTGAAGAACGGTACACACTTTGGAGGAGGCCAACGGCGATCAGCGAGCAGAGCACTGAGGTTCCGCCGTAGCTCAGCAGCGGCAGTGGGATGCCCGTGACGGGCGTGAGCCGGATGTTCATTCCTATATTGATAAAGACGTGGCAAAAGAAGAGCGCGGTGATGCCTACGGCCAGCAGGGCACCAAGCCGATCGCGGGCCTGGCTCGCAATGCGCAGCCCGCGCAGGAGCACCACGGCATACAGCCCCAGAACCGCAGCGCCGCCCACAAACCCGCTCTCTTCCGCGACGATCGAGAAGATGAAATCGTTGTGCGCCACGGCGCGCGGGAGGTACCCGAGGGTGTTTTGCGTGCCCCGGCGCCAGCCTTTCCCGACGAACCCGCCGGAGCCGACCGAGATGAGCGCCTGTTGAACGTTGTGCGAGGCGTCCCGATATTCCTTGAGGGCGCGTTGGCGTTCCGCCTCTGAAGCTTGGGGCGGAACGAAGTTGACTCCGAAATAGACCATGAGGCGGCGGCGCTGGTAAGGCTCGAGCTTGAGCTGCCACTCGGATGGCGCGAAGAGGATGTCGGCGAGCAGGAGAACAATGATCAGGCCTGCGCCTCCGATGAGGCGCCATAGGAAGCGGCCCGGCACTCCTGCGACGAACATCATCGCCAATCCCATCGGGACAAACACCAGCGCGGAGCCGAGATCAGGCTCCTTGAGGATCAGCGCGCAGGGCAGCAGGCTCATTCCCAGGGCCTTCACGAAGGTCATGGGCTGCCGCAGTTCGGCGGCGGGTCGGCTCAGGTAATGCGCCATCATCAGAAGAAAAGTCAACTTGGCGACCTCGGACGGCTGGAACTGGAAAGGCCCCAGGTCGATCCACCGTCGCGCCTCCCATCCGTGTTGGGTTCCGATCCCGGGGATGAGGACCGTGACCAGGAGGAGGATGGAGACCCAGTAACAGACCATCGACCATCGCGCGATCGGGCTGTGACCCAGACAGCACACGGCGACGCCCAAGCCCGCTCCCAGGGCATACCAGATCAACTGTTTGTAATGCTCCTGTCTATGCCAGGGCAGAGTCTCGGCGCCTTCCCGCGCCAGGGTGGTGCTCGCGATGAACAACGTCCCGATCGTCATCAGTCCCAGAACGGCCAGAATCATCGGCCAATCGACCTCGTCTGTCGGCGGCTTGAGGGGCAGCGTGCGCATCTTACTTGCGGGAAACCAACCGCGGCGCGGTGGCCGGAGCCGGTTCGAACCGCTGCTTGAGGGCCTGAAATACCCGACAGGCAACCGGCGCGCACGTGCGGCCGCCCGAATCCCCGCTTTCGACCATGACGACCACGGCGTAGCGGGCGTTGTCATACGGGCCGAACGCGACGAACCATGTGATGTGGTCAATCACGGTCGCTCCCTTCTTAACCTGTGCCGTGCCTGTCTTACCGGCGACGCGAAAGCCGGGAATCCTTGGCGTGATTTGGCCTGTCAGCGGGTTCTTCTGCTGGAAAGCGGCGAAGCCCGTGCCGCCCGGCTCCTCGGTATCGGCCAGCATCGCCTCGCGCACGGTGGCCAGTGAGCGCGCGTGGACCTTGAGCTCGCCAAGCAGGCGGGGAGGGAAAGCCTTGGCGACGGCGCCTTCCGGTCCCGGCTCAGCCCGCTCGAGGCGGTGAACCAGTCGGGGGCGGAGCAGTTTGCCGCCGTTGGCGACGGCCGCGGTCATGACCGCCATCTGGAGCGGGGTGACGGTGATCTCCTGGCCGATACACGCATTGGCCAAGTTGCCTTCAGTCCAAATCCCTAGGACATCCTGCGGAGAGGGGAAGTAGCCGCTGACTTCCTGGCGCGTGCCCAGACCGAAGTGCCTGCCGAGCAGGAATTGCTGGCCCATGGCCAGCAGCCGGTCGCGTCCGGTCTGCAAACCGACCTGGACGAAGTAGGAATTGCTCGAGTGCATGAATGCCCGCTTGAAGTCGTAGTCTCCCGGGGGGACCGTGTCGTCGATCTTGCGGCGTCCAAGGAAGATCGCTCCGCGTCCGGGGCGTCGGGGATCGGGTTGGACCTGGATTTGGGCATGGGGATCGAGACCGTGTTCGAGTGCGGCGAGTGCGGTGATGATCTTGAAGATCGAGCCGGGGTTGTAAGCGCCCTGTGTGGTCCGGTTGAACATGGGGCGCAGACGCGGATCGTTGAGGACGGCCCAGCGTTCGTGCGAGAGGGGGCTGACGAACTCGTTGGGATCGTAGGCCGGGCTCGAGACCATTGCCAACACGTCGCCGTTCGTCGTATCCATGACAACAAGAGCGCCGCGGGTGCCGGGGCCGAGGGAGCGGAGCGCCTCGAAAGCGGCCTGCTGCATCGGGAGATCGAGCGCGAGCACCGCATTGTGCCCCGGCGAGGCCGTGAGCCAGATCATCTCGCCCTCGCGGTAACAGAGACTGTTGACTACGACCGATTTGGTGCCGGGCTTTCCCCGCAGCTCGTCGTCGAAGAGGTATTCCAGGCCCACGGCACCCTCGTAGCTGGGAAGGCTGTAACTGAATCCGCCCTCGTCATCGTCCCGCGCCATGTCGTCCCGGGTAAGGTATCCGAGGAGGTGCCCCGCCATCGAACCGCAAGGATAGTGGCGCAGCGGCTGCACCTCGATATCGAGCCCCGGGAGGTTCGGCGCGTTCTCCATGAACCGCGCAATCTGGGCGGGACTGAGGTTTTCGCGGACGGCCAAGGGGCGATAGGGCCACTGGTGGTGATGGAGGCGAAAATCGCGGTCGGTAATCGTGCTCGCTTCGCCGAGGAAGCGCGAGATGCGATCGATGGTATTGCTGGCGACGAGCCAGCGAACCTCCACGGCGAGCTGCGCGCGCTCGGCTCGCGTCAGTCTGCGTCCGGCGCGGGCTTTGGTGAACGCCTCCTGGAACTGAGGGCGGAGTTCTTCAAGGTAGAGGTTGAGATTGTAGCTCGGGCGGTTCTCGGCAAGCACCCGCCCGTCCCGGTCCAGCAGCTTGCCGCGGATGGCCGGGATGCGGACGGTTCGGTAGGTCTGAGTCTCGAGACTGGCGCGATAGCGCTTGGCCGAGACGATCTGGATATGCCACAAGCCGGCCAGGAGCAGGAGCAAACCGAGCGTGATGCCGATCGCCAGCGTCTGGAGGCGCTCGCCGCCCTTGCGAAATTGGTCGAAAAACAACACGGTTAGTATCGTCCGCGTTTGATCTCGCGGTTGGCGGGAAAGGGGGTTGTCGTCGACGGTTGATAGGCGAACGCGCGCTTCAACGTTTCCATGACGCTGAAGCAGAGCGGCGTCAGGGCGGCTCCTCCAATCGTGACGACCAGGAGCTGCCAGAGCGTTCCCCACCCGAGCAGGGAGTTTTCTCCCAAGGTCAGAAGCACCACCAGCGTGAGGACCGGGACGGCCGCCGCAGCCATCCCGCCCAGGACGAATTGCGCGTAAGGCAGGTCCCGCAGAATCAGCTCGCGGCGCCAATGGAGCGCCAGGCCGACCCAGAACAGAGGCAGGACGCTCACGCCCATCGGATTGCCTGAGAGCGCGTCGGCGCAGATGCCGCCCACGGTGGCGAGCAGAACAAGGGTGCCAACGCCGCCGGTGAGGGATGCGTAAACCATCAGCGGAGGCAAAACATCAAATTGGGTGCGCAGCCAGACCCGTGGAAAATCAACCACGGCCTCGGCAAACACGCCGAGCAGGGCGAGCACCAGAAGGATCAGTGTCTGGGGGCCGTTCATGGGAACAGGACCAAGACCTCGTTGAGCCGGCTCGTATCGGCCGACAGTTTGACCCGCGCTTCGGTGTAGAGCCCGTATCCGACGCTGCGGTAATCGACGATTGTTCCCACAGGCAAACCGGCCGGAAAGACGCCGCCAAGCCCGCTGGTGAAGACGCGCTGGCCAGGCTTGAGCGCGGTGTGACGCGGCAAATGGGTGAGATCCATCAGGCGATGGTCGAGAACACCCACCGAGGAACTCGAAAGCACGCCGTGCTCGGACGTCTCGCGCACAACAACCGCCACCCGGCATTTCGGATCACCGACAAACACGACCTCGGCGGTGGTGAGTCCAACCTCGCCGATCTTGCCGACCAGGCCGTCGGCGCTCACTACGGGGAGATTCGGCCTGAGGTCGTCCCGTGTGCCACGGTCGATCCGTGCGGTGCGCCACCAGTTTGCGGTGTCCCGCGCGATGATCCGGGCGGGCTTGGTTGCCCAGGGAAGCTGCGGCTTCCAGCCAAGCAGTTGTCGCAGCCGGTCGTTTTCGCGGAGGGCCTCGTCTCCCTGTGCCACCAGCACACGCAACTCCCGATTCTCGCGACGGGTCCGATCGAGCTCGGCGATGAGCGCGCTGGGGGGTGGAAGGTGCTTGCCGGCCTGCTGCCCGAGGTCGCGCGTCAAGGTGGCAAGACCGAACAGAGGCAGAAAGAGGCTGCCTACTGCTAGTTTCGCCTTTGTGGCGACGGCCTGTGGCAGGTTCAGGATCACCAGCACCAGCGCCAAGACCACCACAAAGGCCAAAGGATACGGCCTTCTGAACATTCGTTACCCCGTAACTGCTGTGCGGGGCGAACGCGCGGTCTTCGTGCAGACCCTTAGGTGGAGGAAGAAGCAACGCGCTTCAGGAATTGGAGCTCTTGCAGGACCCGTCCGGTCCCCTCGGCTACTGCCGTGAGCGGATCGTCCGCAATGTGGACCGGAAGATAGGTCTCCTCGGCCACCAAACGATCCACACCTCGCAGGAGCGCCCCGCCACCTGCCATGACGACGCCTCGATCGACGAGGTCCGCCGCCAACTCGGGCGGGCACCGTTCCAAGGTGATGCGAATGGCTTCCAAAATGCTGGAAAGAGGTTCCTTCAGGGCTTCCCGTATTTCTTCGGAGCGCACCGTGATCGTCTTGGGCAGACCTGTGCTCAGGTCGCGTCCCTTCACGTCCATGGTCAATTCCTGCTCCAGAGGATAAGCCGATCCGATTCGAAGCTTGATTTCCTCCGCCGTACGTTCGCCAATCATTAAGTTGTGGGCACGCTTCATGTGCGCGACGATCGTTTCGTCGAACTCGTCGCCTCCCACGCGCAGACTGCGGCTGAACACGATGCCGGCCAGGGAGATAATGGCCATCTCGCATGTGCCGCCGCCGATGTCGACAATCATGTTGCCGGCGGGTTCATGCACGGGCAGGCCGACGCCGATCGCCGAGGCCATCGGCTGCTCGATCAAATACACTTCTCGCGCACCGGCGTGGGTCACCGAGTCCTTGACCGCCCGTTTCTCGACCTCTGTGATGCCCGATGGGACGGCCACCACAACTCGCGGCGCGATCAGCTTCCGATGGTGCACCCGCTGAATGAAGTGCCGAAGCATGGCCCCGGTGACATCGAAATCCGCAATCACTCCATCCTTCATCGGCCGGATGGCGATGATGTTGCCCGGGGTCCTGCCGAGCATGCGCTTGGCCTCCTCGCCTACGGCCAGCACGTTGTTGGTGCCGGCCTGGATCGCCACAACCGACGGCTCGCGAAGCACAATCCCCCGATCCCGGACGTACACAAGCGAATTCGCCGTCCCGAGATCGATGCCAATATCGTTGGAAAACAGGCCTTTAAGTTGCGCGAACATGAAAGCTGCCTAACACGCCCCGGACATTAGTGGCCACACGCCTCGCCGGTCAAGATTATTAACGTTCACCCGTCCGTGCGGAGCCGTGTCCGGACAGTCTCCCGGCCGACCCTCATGCAGCAAACCTCGCGCGCATGGATTCACACCATTCGCCTGGCCCGCTCCAGGGCGGATGTCAGACCTGCGATCGTATGCGTCTTGGCCTCGAGGCTGGGATGCAGCGACAGCGCCTCGAGGGCTTTGCTGGTCTCGGGACCGATCGTCGCCAGTCGCAGCTTCGGAAACCGGCGCATCAGCGCCCGCAGATCGAAACGGGCATTGAAGCTCTCGACGGTCGAGCCGCTGGTGAACGTGATCCAATCCGCTCCGCTCTCGGCCAGGAGCGCCCCATGCCCCGCCGCATCCTCGGTCTCCCACGCCGTGCCGTAGCAGGCCACGTCATCCACGATCGCTCCCATGTCTTCGAGCAGCCTGGGCAGATCGGCGTTGGCGGCCTCTGCGCGCAACAGGAGCACGCGTATATTCTCGAGACTCTGCTCCTTGCACAGTGCCCTGGCGATCTTCGACGCGATGTACTCCTTGGGCATCAGATCGATCTTGAGATGCAGTTCCTTCAGCCTGGCAGCCGTGGCGGGGCCGACCGCCGCCAAACGCACCGCGCCGAGATCGCGAAGATCGTCGAACGCCACGAAGAAGTGTTCGAAGAAAGCCGCGACTCCGTTGGCGCTGGTGAAAATCAGCCAATCATAGCAGCCCAACCCAGCGATCGCCTCGATCAACGGCTTCCGTTCCGTCGGCGGCACGATCCGAATGCACGGCACTTCGAGCACGTGCGCCCCCCGTTCCTGAAGGAGTTGGACGAATTCGAACGCCTGCTTGCGCGCGCGCGTCACCACTACACGCTGGCCGAGAAGCGGCATGTGCTCCCACGTCTTCGACGTCTTCGGCGACGGCTCCTCAGACGTCGAAGTGCTCGATCGGTCGAGCGCCGATACGATTGAAGCAACCCCAGGCACCACCTGGAATGGAACCTCCGCGGCCGCCAGCCCCTGTGCCTCCGAGCTGCCCTGGCCCGAAACACGCGGGTCGCCTCCCTGAAGCCGGACCACACACTGGCCGGCCCTAGCCCGCGCCGCCAGCAGGGCGCCCAGCGCGGCCTGGTCCGGGAATCGCTCCTCGGTGCGCTCGATGCGCTCGGCAGCGGGCGGCGCCAGCTTGAGCAAGTCGGGGCTCACCAGCCCGTCATAGACCACGGTATCCGCACGACGCAGCAACGCTGCGCCTCGCAGCGTCAACAGTTGCGGATCGCCGGGGCCCGCGCCCACAAGGTACACCATGCCCTTTGCCTTCATCGGCGGCGACCATAAACCCCGTCGCCCGCAATATCCAGACCTCGCCGCGAGCGATTGCGGTGCGTCAGGTCGTTGTCGGCGGTTTCCTCATTGCCTGCCCGCCCGAGCCTGATTAGTGTCCGCCGTTGTGGAAGTGCAACCAAAGACCGACAATCCCGCCACCCGCGGTCCTGTGGAATCTCAACTGCTGCGGAGCGACGGACGCCGCGACGACGAACTGCGTCCGATCAGTTTCCAAAACGGCATCGCGCCCTATGCCACAGGATCGACTCTGGTTTCCTGGGGCAACACCCGTGTTATTTGCGGCGTCACGATCGATGAGGCGATCCCGCGTTGGATGAAGGAGCAGGGCGTGCCCGGCGGCTGGATCACCGCCGAGTACTCGATGCTCCCCTACTCGACGCTCGACCGCAAACCGCGCGATATCAGCAAGGGCCGACTCGACGGACGCTCGCAGGAGATTCAGAGACTGATCGGGCGCGCCATGCGGGCGGCGGTCGAACTGGATCGGCTAGGACCGCGAACCGTCTGGATCGACTGTGACGTTTTGCAGGCCGACGGCGGCACGCGCACGGCTGCCATCACGGGCAGTTACGTGGCCCTGCACCTGGCTATTCAGAAACTTCTGGCCGATGGCAAGCTGACCTCGAACCCACTGTCCGATTCGGTCGCCGCCGTCAGTCTGGGCGTCGTCGACCAACGCGTCCTGCTCGATCTGAACTACGAGGAAGACTCGAAGGCGGAGGCGGACATGAACCTGGTCATGACCGGGCGGGGCGAGTTCATTGAAGTCCAGGTGACCGGCGAGCAAAATACCTTCAGCCAACTGCAGCTCGAGTCCTTGTTGGCTCTCGGACGAGCGGGAGTCAACCGGATCATCGCCGCTCAGAACGCGGCCCTCGGGACTCGACCTACAAGCCTGTAGAGCGCATCTCGATGGCAGCCGATTCAATCGAGGTTTCCGTTGTCACCTCCATCGATGCCGAGGAAGCCGTGGCGGCGCTCCTCGAGCGGGTGTCCGGTCTGGCGCCCGTCCTCTACACTGCGCGGGAGAGGCCGACGACAAAGGTCACCGTATACCTCGATCGGAGACACCGATGGACCGACGCCAGGAAAAAAGCCGTGCTGCGCGGCCTGACGCTCCTGCGCGCCGAAGGCCTCGACGTCGGCCCCGGTCGGCTTCGGCTGCGCCGGCTTCGAGCCGAGAGCTGGGTGAACGCCTGGAAACGCCATTTTCGTCCAATCGAGATCGGCGACGCCCTTCTGCTCAAGCCGTCCTGGAGCCGGCGAAGCCCCAAGGCCGCCCAGGCCGTTGTCACGCTCGACCCCGGACTGAGCTTCGGAACAGGCCAGCACCCCACAACCCGGTTCTGTCTGGAACAGATAGTGGCCTGCCGCAACCAGGCGCCTCCGCCATCACTCCTGGACGCCGGGACGGGGTCCGGCATCCTGGCCATTGCCGCCGCCAAACTCGGCTACAGACCGATCCTGGCCTTCGACTGTGATCCGGCCTCGATCAAGGCTGCCCGGGCCAATGCCCGCGCGAACAACGTGTCCGCACGAGCGCGGTTTTTACGGGGCGACCTCCGGCGTCCTCCGATCGAGCCAGGCGCCCGGTTTGATGTCGTTTGCGCGAATCTGACGACCGATATCTTAATGGTTGAGGCCAAGCGGATTGTGCAGTGGATTCGTCTCGGAGGGCGGCTGGTTTTGGCGGGCATTCTGGCCGTCGAGTTTCACGATGTTTTCAAGGCGTATGAGCGCCTGGGGCTGAAGTTGGTGACGACACGGGTCGAGCGCGAGTGGCAGTGCGGTGCGTTCGCTCGAACCCGGCAAAGGAAGCCTCTGTAAAGCCGCTTGAACGAAATCGGCGGACACGTGTCGATACCACTGTGCACGTGGAGCCTGAGTGGCCATGCAGCAGGCAAAACAAGGCGAAACCACAGGATGGTGGGAACGCCGGGGGTACTTCTCCCCTCCCTCAGGTTCAATTCAGTCCAGCACTATGCCAAAGTCAAACGACATCATCGCCAATGCGGTCAGCAACCCCAAACATCCATTCCCACACGTCGATGACCGCCCGGGTAAACAGAAGAAACACCGGTACGAACGACGTAAGGTCAAGGAATACATCAAACTCGGCGATTGGTCCGAACAAACAGCCTGACTGACTTCATTCATCCAATAGCTGGTTGCGATTTGAAAGGGCCACGCCGGCAGGCGTGGCCTTCTTTTTGCGCCTGGTCCTTACTGAGGAATCAGCGAGATGCACTACACCGTTACCCTCACCCGTCCTCCGGACACCCTCTCCCACCTGCCTGCGTCCAGGCTTCGGCAGGCAGGTCGGATGGGAGAAGGACGGGGTGAGGGGTCTGTGTTCAAGCAAAAAATCGCTTCGGACGACAAAAAGCAGGGCTGCTCTAAAGTCGAACCGGGCGGGTGAGTAGGCGAATGACCTGTCCCGGGCGGCGACTCATTTTGGCCAGGAAGGTCGGACAGGTGCGATCCCGCTTGCGGGGTTGACGACGCGCCCAGGCCCGCGCTTCACCTTGCACCGCGCGACGGAGGATGCCCAGCGTCGTCGCGGCCACCGGATGACGCACCCGACACCGATCTTCACCCGCGCTCACATCTAGCGGGTAGTGCGTGCCGTTCTCGATGCTCCAGTACTGGCGCGCCAACTCCAGCAGACGCTCCGGGTCGGCCTGCTCGGCTGTCAGACTGGTC
>MWFF01000044.1 GCA_002071485.1 Verrucomicrobia bacterium ADurb.Bin006
CCCCACGCGTACACAAGTCTATGAACCCATGCCCAAATGGCGTCGTGGAGCCAAGCGCCCCTCCTGTTTGGACCTGGTCACACTGCTGCGCAAGCAACTGGCCGACCATCCGGTCACATTCTCGACGGCCAAAGCCCCCGCTACCTACCCCATGATGGTCGGCAGCGCCGCCGCCTGAGATTCTCCCCTCGCCGCCTCACACTGCCCCCCGCCATAATCCGTCTTCAGAATGTCCAAACTCCAGGGCGCGGCTGGAAGCCGCGCGGCCATTTCTGCGCTCATGGGGTTTGCCCGGCGATGCCGAGACACAGCAGACTCGCGACGAGGCGCGAACGGAGTTGCAGGAGTTGGCGCGCAAGGCGGCGCAGGCGCGGGCCGACGCCCCACGCATCGAAGCGGAGTTGGACGCTATCTCCAAACAGTTGAATACGCCGCGCTCGCGCGTGCGCGGCGACGGCACGAAGGAGATTCTGGCTGGCGCAGTCGGCAACCAACCGGTGTATTATTCGAGCCAGAACTTGTTTGCGGCGGCGAGCATCAGCGCGGACGAGTTGTGGCCGACGAACACCGCGCCGTGGGCGCACGCTTCCACCGGCCGAAATCTCACCGGCACAAATGTTACTCTCGGTTTGTGGGAGACTGACGGCGCGGTGTTGACGAATCATTTGGAGTTCGGCAATCGCGCCCGACAGGTTGACCAGAGCGCAACTAATCCCATCCCCGCCCATTTTCACGCAACGGGCGTGGCGGGCACGATGGCGGCGGGCGGCGCGATTCAGTTCACCTTGAACGGCCAGCCCACCCGACTCTTGCGCGGCGTCGCTTATGAAGCAGCCATAAATGGGTATCGCTTCAATGAACAATTCAGGGCATCAACTTCAGAAGCCGCCGCAGGAGTCATTACCGGCCAGCCATTGCGTCTTTCCAACCATTCTTACGGCGCAGGTGGCGGATGGATTCAAGACACCATCCAAGTGTTGCAGAGAGGCCAAACAAACACCGTCACCAACGCTTGGATTTGGCGCGGCCATCCCGCGTTGGCCGAAGAATGGAAGTTCGGGTTTTATACACCCGGTGTGCCAGACATTCCTGATGGTTCGGGTTGTGTGGATATTGACGCCTTTCATGCCACCAATGCCACCCGGCATCTGATGGTTTATGCCGCTGGCAACGACCGGCTCAACGGGCCGGGCGGGCCGACATACTATTACTTCTACTCCGGCCCAGGGCCTTATGATTGGACGCAGGTCACCAATCCTGCGGCGAATTCACGCGATTGGCGCAACGGCGATGGCGACACAGGAGGTTACGATACGGTGCTGTTCCCAGGTACAGCCAAGAATGTTTTGACGGTCGGCGCAGTGCGCGACGTGTACGCCTATTCTGGCACGAATCTCATCATGGGTTACGCCACCAACGCTTCCATCGTGCTCGCGCCTTTCAGTGGGTGCGGGCCAACCGACGATGGGCGCATCAAGCCGGAAGTCGTGGCGGTCGGTCAGGCCAATCCGACATTGCGCGGCTTCGGGATTCTAACGCCCATCACCGGCAGCATCAGCAACTTTGCTTCTTTGCCCGGCTCGAGTTTCGCCGCACCCGGGGTCACCGGTGGATTAGGTCTGGCCGCGCAACGCCGGGCGCAGTTGTTCCCCAACCTCGGCCCGGACTTGGATGCGTGGCGCGGTTCGACCTGGCGCGGCATGGCCATTCACACCGCCGACGACGTGGGTGCGCCCGGCCCGGATTATCAGGGAGGTTACGGCCCGTTCAACGCGGTTTCGCTGGTGGCGCACGTGGAGCTTGACCAGCAGCACGGGCGCGGGACGCACATCAAAGAGTTTCAGATTGGCGTCAGCGACAGCGTCAGTTGGGAATTGGACCTGAGCGGTGTTCCCTTCCGCGCAACGCTGGCTTGGAGCGACCCGGCAGGCCCGGCCACGAATGTTATCATTGTTGACCTCACCAGGCCGATGCTGGTCAACAACATTGATATTCGCGTGGAGCGGGTGGGCGCAACCAACGTGTATTATCCGTGGATTCTGAATCCCGACCTGACGAACAAATCCGAGTTGACGCGGAGCGCCGCCGCAACGACGGGCTTGGACAACCGCAACAACGCGGAGAGGGTGGACATTGCCAACCCCACACCGGGACGTTACCGGATTGTCGTCACTCATTCCGGCGGTTTGTCCGGTGGACCTGCCCCCTCCGCCCAATGGGTTTCGGTGGCGACGACAGGCGACACGCCTTTGCCGCCGGTGTTTACGTCCATTGAGTCGAGTCCATCGGGCACGAATGTCTTGTTGACCTTCACCGCCGACCCCGGAGCGTATTTCCACTTGTTGAGTTCGAGCGATTTGACGACGTGGCAGACGAACGCGACTGTGAAAGCCGAAGGCGTGACCAACTCGCTGTTGGTCAGTGCGACGCAGCCGCACGAGTTTTTCCGGCTGCGGCGGCAGCAGTAGAGGTATGCTACGGAGATTGTTCATCGTCACGATGCTGGCGACGGCTTGGTTGGGCTTCGCCCAGCCAAGCCGGGCGCAGGGGACGATTTCGTATCACCAGCCATCCTCCCCGATCATCCTCTGGACTCAGGGTTTTGCCGAGTATTACCCTTTCGACATTGATGACAACGGCACTTCGGAACTGACGTTCGCTTACAACTTTCAGTCCATCGGTATCCTGTATGAGCAAAACACCCGCACGTTGTCATTGATGTCCCCGTGGCCGAGCATCAGGGGAGTGCCACAACCGTTGCCGGCTGATTTTCGCATTGGGCCGGACAGCAGTTCCGGGCAACTGCAATGGTTTGGCGGGATTCCGGGTGAACCTGTTGGCTCATACGGGTTGGTTTTCATTTCCGGCACGGGTGCAAGCGGCTCGTTTGCCGGACAACATGCCTACATGGGCATCGAGTTTCAGCGCAACGGCGCGTCGCATTACGGTTGGATGCTGCTTCAAGTCAGCGGGAGCTTCGCAGCCGTTGCTGCGATTGAGTCGTGGGCATGGGAGACGCGGCCCGGTGAGGCGATACTCGCCGGGACTGTGCCAGAGCCTTCGACGTGGGCGTTGTTGGTCGGGGGAGGAGTATTGATGTTGTGGTTCAGACGAAAAAGACATGAAGGAAGGGGCTAACTGACCAAAGGAATGTAGAGAACGGAGGAGGCGGGGCAAGGGCGTGATTTGGTCTGAGGGTCAAAGCGCCTCCTCCGTTCTTTACATTCCCCGGTTGAACGAAGCCGCGGCCAACCTGGAACCGGAGTCGGCGAGGATCTGTTTGAGGAAAGTGTCTGCGCCCAGTGTGGCCGGTGCGCCCGGATCAGCCTTGGCGTGGGGGCGTGGCCCGCGTTGCTGTCCTTCGAGGTCCCCATCAAGGGTCTCTGGTTTGGTCTGGTCGCTTGCCCGCGCGCTGGGCGGAAGGTGAGGTCGAGGTTTTGGGCGGGGACTGCCGACACGCCACCGGTGGAGGGTGAACCTCGAGGCCGCTGCCAGGAACGTTGGCGGGAGGAGCGCGCTCATGGTGGGCCGCGGACTGGGGGACGTAACTGGGGTTGCCCCGCTCGCCAGGAACCGCAGTGGGTCATGGGTTGGCGGCACTGCGGGCAAAGCGGCTTGGATTGGGAGGTCGGGAGCGGTTCGGGCGGTTGGAAGTCGGGCTGGGGTGGCTGCCAGGCAGCACGCTGGGCGGCGGACAACACAGGCGGCTGCTTGAGCAGTGCGCGCACCCGGTTGAGTTTGACGCGGGCGGCAGGGTGCAACCAACCGAATCGCCGGACGCGATGAAAGCCGGCGGGCAACACGTGCTGAAGGAAACGCCGGATCAGTTCGAAAGGTTCGAGATCGACGTGGTGTGGGCGGCGTGTGGAGCTGTCCCGATAGGGCCAGCGCACCCGGCCATTGGGCAGGAGTGCCAAGTCCCGGTCGCCGGTGGCGGTCTTGAAGACGTAGCGGCTGAGATAACGCAAGGCGGCCTCACCGGAACCGGCGGGCTGGCAATGGACCACCCAACGCTGCTTCCAGACCCGAGCGGGCAAGGTCTTGAGCAGGTCGGGCGCATCGCGTTGGAGGCCCTGACGAAAGAGGGTGCGGTAGTGATCGGCCAGGGGATGGACGTGGACGAGGAACTTGGGACGACTGGGAACCCACTGGCGTTGAACGGTCACGGTTGCCCTTGCCGGCGCGGATGTGGAGGAACATGCGTTGGGCATCGATGTCGCGGACTTCGAGATTGAGGGCTTGGCCCAGACGCAGGCCGCAGGAGTAGATGGTGGTCAGCGCGACGCGGTGATCGAGGGCGGTGATGGAAGCGAGGATCTGGCGC
>MWFF01000045.1 GCA_002071485.1 Verrucomicrobia bacterium ADurb.Bin006
GATCAGCGCCATCCATTGCCCCCGGTACTCGGCCACGTACCGTAATTGTTCGCCCACCATCGTCGCACTCTTCAGATAATGGTGTTGGATCATCAGTCGGTCCCACTCCCAGACCTCCTCCGGACCAACCAGGCGCACCACGATTTCATTGACCACCGCTGCCTCTGCGGGGTCCGTTAGTACCAAGCTCTTCTTTGTCATCCGGCCCAGCAAAACAGATGGGCGGAGGATTGTCCCGCAAATTCGTTAAGTCCCTCTTCCTCAATCACCCCATCCCAGCTCAGAACCGCCCTGGACAAAAAGTGATCGTCAGGGTAGCGGGGCTCGGGGATTGGCGGACCCAATTGCGTCTTGTCGGACGCCCCGGGCCGCGTCACAGTGAGCGCCTGCATAAGCCCATGAAAACGACTCTGTCGATCCTCGCCATGATCGCCCTGTGCGGTGGCGCCACGACCCTGGCCCAACTCACGCCCGGCAACCCACTGTCCGGACTGGAACGGCTCAAAGACTTCGAGGCGCGCCGAGCCTCTTCCTCCGATGCCAACTGGAAAGACGGCAACGCAGACGCCCGTCCGATCGCGCCCGGCGGCATCCTGACTCTCGCCGAACTCGAAGGCCCCGGCGTCATCACCCATATCTGGTTCACCATCGCGCATGAGGCCCCATTCTATTCCCGGCTCCTGACCCTGCGCATGTATTGGGACGGCGAAGATCACCCGAGCGTCGAGTGCCCGGTGGGCGACTTCTTCGGAATCGGGCACGGTGTCGACAAGTCGTTCATCTCGATTCCGATCCGGGTCTCCTCCGAAGGCCGGGCGCGCAACTGTTATTGGCCGATGCCGTTCCGCAAGTCGGCCCGCCTGACAGTCACCAACGAAAGCGACAAGCGATGCGGCGCCTTCTACTACTACGTCGATTGGCAGAAACAGGATTCCCTGCCCGACAACACCGCCTATTTCCACGCGATGTACCGACAGGAGCACCCGTGCGTCATGGGACGCAACTACCTGCTGGCCGACCTCGCCGGGCGCGGCCACTATGTCGGGACCATCCAGAGCGTCTACCACATGTCCTCGGGCTGGTATGGTGAAGGCGACGACTTCTTCTTTGTCGATGGCGCGGCCGAGCCGCAATTGCGCGGCACAGGCACCGAAGATTACTTCTGCGATGCCTGGGGGTTCCGACAACAGGATGGTCCGTTCTACGGCACGCCGCTTTGGGAAGGATACAGCGAGGGCGATCGCAGCACGGCGTATCGGTTCCACATCCCGGATCCGGTCCCGTTCGCCAAATCGCTGCGGGTCGAGATCGAGCACAAGGGCTCGCAGTATTTCCCGGACGGCCAGGTCAGCGGGTTCATCGAACGCGATGACCTGATGTCGTCGGTCGCCCTGTGGTACCAGACCGAGCCGCACAAGCCCTGGCCCGCCCTGCCGCCGGGTCCGGATCGCCTGCCGTTCCGTGAGCAGACATTGGTTGTCGGTTGGAAGGCTGTGCCCGAGGCCAAGCACTCCGAAGCCCCGCTCGAAGTCCAGCCCATCGGCGGGACGACGGATGGGAAACAGCTCTGGTTCCGGCCCTCGACCGGCGAAAGCTGGCTCGAAGTGACCTTCAGAACCGACGCCGAAATGACCGCCGAATTGTGGGTCAAGATGCTGCACGCGCCGGACTATGGCGCCTACCGAGTGCGGCTGGACGGCAGGGACGCAGGCGCGCTCGACCTGTACGGTCCGGGCATCGCCCCCATGCCGCATCGGCTGGGCACATTCACTCTGGCGTCAGGCGAGCACACGCTCCGGTTCGAAGGCGTGGGAAAAAACAGCCAATCCAAAGGCTATCTGCTCGGTTTCGACGCGCTCACGGCTCGAGTGCCGGTCTACACCCGCCCGCCCGGGTTCGATCTGCGCAAAGTGGCCGCTGGGGCGAAGTAGCCGCCCGCGACATCCTTCGCGATCCCGGCGTCGCCACGTTGGGCATGTTGATGCTCGTGCCGACGGCGAGAAGCACCAAGACCGATCGGTAACAGACCGCGATGCATAGCTTCGAGCAAACGGTCGCCCGACCCCAGCATGTGGGCGGCTTCGGTGACGACAGGCTCACAGGTCGCCAACGGGAGGCGGATGGTCCTCAGCAGGGCCTCGGCCCAACGTTTGAACGCGGTTTCCAGGCGGGCGAACGCACTCACCAGCGCGCAGGTGTCGAGGAGGTAGATCATCGTCCGCTTAGCAGGGCGTGGCGCACGGCCTTAAACGGGTCAGCATATACTGCGCCCTGCGAAGGACATGGCGCGCGGACTGTGAATCGAGTCTGCTGGCAGAGTTGATCCTCGGTTGATGGGATGCGACCAGCCCTTTTGGATTGATCGAGCGGTTGAGGCCGGATCACCTCCCCGCCACCGCAGGTCGAGTCAAGGGAGCGCGATGGTCTATTGGGCTTGTGGCTCGGGGGACAACCCTTCGGCTGCGGTAGGCGCCCAAAGGCCGATCCGTTCGCGCCGTGCCAGGCGTTCGGCACGGACCAGTGCGTACTGATCGAGAAGCGGCAGAGCGCGAATCTGGTCCCGCTTCAGCCGCGCCAATCCGTCGCGGAGCAGCGTCTCGTTCACGTTTGTCTCGCCAACCCGCACCAGGCCCAGTCCGGTCCGGGTCTGGGGATTGGCCAGCGTGACGTCGATGGCCACACGCTGGTCCAGCACCAGGCGAGTCACATTGGTCAGGCCCGCCCTGGCCGCGTAGCGATCGTTCAGAGTCGCGTTCGGGCTCGTTTTGGGAACCGAGGCTCCCGCCAGGCCGTAGTTGAAGAGCCAGCCGTTGTCATCGCGCAGTTGGAGACTGTCGGCGGCAAAAATCCGGGTCACCCGCCCCTCGATGCGGCCCAACTCTGATGGCCGACTCGAAGGCCGGTTCCACCAAAGCTCCGCCAGATCCATCGCCGGTTCGAGGGTGGCGCGCTGCGTGTAGAGGAAGCCGGCCGCTGCGATCCAAAAGCACCAGACAAGCGCCTTCATGGCGCGATGCAACGTCCAGAAGAGGCCCTTTTTCATGGGCGGTCAGCCGAGTTGGGCGAGCCGGCGTCGGCCGGACCCGACGTCGTCGGCGACGAGGGTGGCGGCGGCCCCGATGCCGGGTCATCGGCGGCGAGCCGGATTCTCGGGTTGCGTTTGAGATGAGGGGTTGACGACGCGGGAACGGGGAGGACTGCGTCATCCGGTTTGGCGGTTATTTCGAGCGACATCAGCTCAAGGTTGATCTCAGGGTTCGGATGCGGTTGAGGCGTGACGCCGCGTCCGCGCAAGACACGGAACGCCTGCATGCAGTTCTGAAGATTGTTGAACCGATACACCTCGCGCGCGAAGACGAGTTCGAGCCACGAGCCGGGCCGCGCGTGGTTCAGACCCGTGATGAACTGGGCCGGGAGCCAGGGATGCCGGATTCCCTCGGCGAAACAGAACCACCGGACGAGGAATCGACAGCGCTTGCGTTCGAGCCAGCGGATCAGCTTCATCAGCCAATTGGGGCGTTCGACAGAGGTGCTGTCCGTCAGGATGCCCGTCAGAGGCTCGGCGATCCGGCTGCCCACCACGGGCGCCCAGGTTATGGCGGCGAAAATGCCGATGATGACGCAATACGCCATCCAGAAGGCGTTGGCGAGATCGCCTGCCTGCGGGTTCTCCCCCGCGTTCTTGGCCGCCTGCATCAGGCCGTACAGCAGCGCGACAGTCAGCACAATTCGCAAAAGGGTCAGCATAGCGACAATGTGTCGAGACGCGCCTCCGCCCAATCCATGAGCGGCGCCCAACCTGTGATGCGAGCAACGCGCTTCATTATTCCAGGATTCTATCGGTCTTCGTCACGGCGCAAGATCGGTGTGGCGCTCGCGAAGCCGCGCAAGGCCATTTCGAGCCGATGCCGGTTGACCGCGTATTCGAGAGCTGTCTGCCGCATGACGACGCCTGCGGCCAGCAGATCGGTGAGGTACAGGTCGAATGTGCGCATCTCTTCATTGATCGCAGTCTCGATGATTCCGCTCAACAGTTCGAATGTTGTATATGACGCAGTCGCTGGGCGGGGATTGCGGCTGGCGTGCATGATGATCGAAACGCAATTCACTCTCGGGAGCCAGTTTGCAAATACTGGCGGAAGGGGAGGGATTCGAACCCCCGGTAGCCTTGCGACTACGCCTGATTTCGAGTCAGGTGCCTTTAACCACTCAGCCACCCTTCCACTCGTTTATTTACAACAACTTACAAATTCTTTGAGCGTTCCGATTTGCCAATATGATACTGCTCGTGTGAAACGGAATCCAAATCAGTCATCGCCTGCCAAACCCGGCAAGGTGTGGCAGAAAACGCCGTCTTCAAACTTGTTACGTTACGTTCCAAGCGGATCTTATTTTGCCCGAATCCGTGTCGGCGGCAAGCTGATTCGCCGATCGCTCGAAATCCACGGTGCTCAGTGTGGCCAAGCTGAAGCTGGCCGATCTTTAAAAGGAAGAGCGCACCAGGTTGGAAAACCACAAGCAGTTCGGATCGGGCAAGGCAACCTTCGACGACCTGCTTGCGGAATACCGCACACGCCTTGAAGCCAACCACAGCATCGCGCTGGCTTGGCCACAAGGATGGCGGCGCATCGGCAATGAAAGTCTATCGACATCTTCGGAACTCACACTCGATGAACATGGCGCAGAAAGTCACTTCCAGTGAAAAGAACTGAGTTCGCTTATTTGCGCCCGCTGAAATAAGAAAACGGCTTATTTCAGTTGTTGTATTGAAAATGAAATAGGCGCATCCTTTGTTTCAGCCGTGAATTCCGACACACACAGCCAGAAAGCAGTGACCCGGGCCGGCCGGTGGATCAAGGCCCTGGAGGGCTACCGCGCGTTCCATCCGAATCCGTTGCCGCCCCGAATCGAATGGACGCAGCCGCTGGCCGTGGCACTCGCCAATGCCTCGACACTGGTTGGCAAACTTGCCGGCGAAGGGAAGCGACTGCCCAACCCGCACATTCTGATTCGCCCTTTCGTGCGCCGCGAAGCCGTGTACTCCAGTCGCATCGAGGGAACGCAATCAACGCTGGGCGAGTTGCTGGCGGCGGAAGCCGGCGCCGCGGTCGAGCGCAGCCCCGATGATTTGCGTGAAGTGGCCAACTACGTGGTCGCGCTCGAATATGGCATCGAACGCCTCAAGACCCTGCCGCTGTCGCTTCGGCTTGTGCGCGAACTTCACGAGAAGCTGATGGCCGGCGTTCGCGGACATCACGCCACGCCGGGGGAATTCCGACGGACGCAGAACTGGATTGGCCGTTCGGGCGATACACTGGCGCAAGCGTCCTTCGTTCCGCCGCCGCCTGATTCGCTCGGCGAGTACTTGTCCGCTTGGGAGAGATTTCTGCACGACCGGATGTTGCCGCAATTGGTTCACGCGGCCTTAGCTCATTATCAATTCGAGACCATTCACCCGTTCCTGGACGGGAATGGCCGCGTGGGGCGTTTGCTCATCACGCTGGAGCTGTGCGAGCGCGACGTTTTGCCCGCGCCGCTCCTTTATCTGTCGGCGTTCTTTGAGGCGACCCGATCCGACTACTACGGCGGACTTCGCGGCGTCTCCGAACGGGGCGATTGGGCTGGCTGGCTTCAATACTTCCTGAACGGCGTCGCCCGGCAGGCCGAGGACGCATTGAACCGCGCCGAGCGGATCAATGGCTTGTTGACACGCTGGCGCGCCAAACTGGCCGGGGATGCCGGGGCAAAGACTGCCTTCCGAATGGTGGACATGCTGGGCGCGAATCCGTTCGTCACCGCGCGCGGCGTCGAGCAGCGGCTGGACATCGCTTACAACACAGCGATGCGCGCCATCGGGCAACTGGAAAAGCACGGCATCGTCAGGAAAGTCAGCGGCGCGAAGCGCGACCGGGTGTTCTGCGCCAAGAAGCTGCTCGATATTATGGAAGAACCGGCACAACTTACACCCGCCAAAAAGTTTTGAGTCGGGGAAGACCGCTGTTGAGAATTCTGAAACTTCACGCCGGTTTCAAATCCCCATGTGAGCCGTTCGCTCGAAACCACGGTGCTCAGTGTGGCCAAGCTGAAGCTGGCTGATCTGGAAAAGGAAGAGCGCACCAGGCCGGAAAACCACAAGCAGTTCGGATCGGGCAAGGCAACCTTCGACGACCTGGTTGCGTCATGATGAAGTCGACTGCAATCTCGCAGGATGCTGTGGCGTTGGTCAATACCATGTCGATTCAGCCTTCGAACCAGAACGCCCCAAAGAAAGCGCCCTGTGTCTCCGCTTGATCCCCCGTCTCTCTGTCTACGGGTCGGACACGCATGGCTCGCTCCGGTCGAGTGGGACAGACAGACTCGCAAGCCCCACAGCCGTTGCACCGATCCAAATCCACGCGCGGTCGCGGCGAGAACGGATCCAGGGTGTTATCGACGGCAATCGCCTTGTAAGGACAGACCCGGACACATGCATTGCATTCGCGCCCGAGCGCCATCAAACACGTGTCAGGATCAAGCCGCGCCAGGCCGATCACCCGCCTGCTCTTCTCGGCCAATGACAGCCGGGCAATGGCCCCGCTCGGGCAGACCGCATTGCAGCGATGGCAATCCTCACGGCAGTAGTCGTGCGTGAAATCCAGGCGCGGCGCCATCCAGGCGGACCACCTGCCGGCGACGTCGGGGTGGATAATGCGGCTCGGACAAACCCGAGCGCAATTCCCACATCGCACGCACAGGCCACCGAACTGTTCCTCAGATGCGGCGCCTGGAGGGCGCAGCGGCGTGCTGGGCCCATACGCGCCTCTGCAAACCGCGGCGCCGACCACACCCGCGCCCGCCGCGAGGAAATGACGTCGGCTTCGACGCGCGAGAAGGACTGTGCCGCTCGAGTCCGCCCCGCAAGACGTCTCGGGACCCGCGTAGTGCATCCGGCCTCTGATCAAGCGCACCACGAGGCGGTGACCCTGCCAAAGCATCCGTTGACCGGCGCCGAGCGGACAAATCCGGGCACACCAGAGCCCGGGCCAAAAGAGTTCGACGATCAACAAGGCCGGCAAACCCAATCCCCCCGCCACGGCTATCCAGGCGATCGGTGTGCGCCATGCATTGAGCCAAGCCGCAAACAGGGCCAACGGATCCAGCCAGAGAAAAAGGGGATGCCCCAGGACGGCGCCGGTCGCCGTCGCAATGAGCAGGCACGGGCCGATCGCGGGTGCTCCGATCCAATGGCGACGCCTCACCGACCTGAGGCTGGTCAAGGTGTCTTGCAGCAGCCCAACGGGACACGCGAAGCGGCAAAAACCGCAACGCACCGACCACGCCAACAGGAACAACGGCAACGCCAGCAGGGCGAGAATGCCGACGGAGCGTATGGACAGTGCGCTACCCAGAGCCACGAACGGGCTCAATGCCGGCAATACCACCGCCGCGCATTCGGGCGGCCCCTCCGAACTGCCCGGCCACCCGAGAGCAACGGCCGCCGCAAACGCGCTCCAACGGATCAACCGCCGCCGGAGTCGCGATCGCACGTTCCTGAGCTTGGTTGCGGCCATTCGACTCAGGCGATGTCACCAGTCGGCGTTCAGCCCAAAAAAGCGCCTTGATGGAGGAGAATCTGTCGCAGCCGCAGGATGTCCACATCGCGAGGGCGACAGCCCTCTTCCACAGCCAAAGCCGCCGCCACGCCCGCCGCATGCCCCGTGAGCAGGCAGGTGGCGATGAGACGCATATCCTCGACCATGGGCGTGTCGACGCCGATGCAGCGACCGGCAGCGATCAGATTGTCAAGCTTCTTGGGGACCAATGCGCCATAAGGAATAGCAAAACCGGGGTTGTCGGCCCCGGGGCCATACGTCCCACCCACGGCAATCGTGTCCGCAGGCCTCACCCCGGAGCGTGCCTCCGCCTCGGTCAACTGTCGGGTCGCAGCCAGCAAACGCGTGATGCGCACGCCGATTTGTGGTGCTGTTTGGAGCAGGAACACTTTGTCCCCGCCGGACGATTGGCGGATTCGTTCCATCCGCTGCCAGATGCTGCGCCGGTGCTCGATTTCAAGCCGACTGAGTTCGGCGATGTCCAGGCCGTCGGTGCTTGGACCGCGGAGGTTAATCCACCGCACGCTGGGCTGGGGCTCGATTTCGCCAAGGTTCTTGAAGCCGGCAGCCCGCAATGCGTCCAGGTCGGCGCGATCCGCATTGCCAAGACGATGCACGAGGCCGACTGCGTGAAGGCGCTGCTCGTGTTCCGCGCCGCCCGCGGCGAAGACGTCCCCGTCGCCTGAGGCATCCACAACCACCTTGGAAAGGATGGCTTGGCGCCCGGCCTTGCTCTCGATCACAACGCCGCGCACGGCGTTGCCGTCCATCACCACGTCCGCCACCCAACAGTGAAAGATCATTGTGACGTCCGCCTCCCGCACCATCTGGTCCATGACCAGCTTGGTGATCTCCGGATCAGTTGTTGGGTCGGGCTTGCCTGCGGCATGATTCGTAGCCGCGTCGGGATACCGGGCGATGCGCTCCAACAATTCATCGCCCACACCGCGCACCACCTTGGTCCGCACACCCTTCTCCGTCGCGTGCGTCGGATAGACCAGCAGCACCAAACCACCCGTCCAAAGACCGCCCAGGTAGCCGTATCGCTCGATCAGCGCGGTCTTCGATCCGGCTCGCGCGGCCGCCACTGCTGCCGCAAAGCCCGCGGGACCGCCGCCAACGACCAGCACGTCCGTCTCGTGCATCACCGCCAGCGGGCGCCTCGGCTGGATCACACGACCGCGGGACAGCACGGCCGGATAGCGATCGCGGGGGCTGACTGGCACCACGATGTTCTCGGGACTTGGGGCGCTTTGGATGCTCGCGTCCGCTTCGTCGGCCACAACGCGCGTGGCGAACGGGGCGCCGAGCCCCGCGGCCGTCAGGAGCTTGAGCAGGCGTCGCCGGGTGAGCGTGGCTTTCATACAATCAATGCCTGCGTGACCTGCGCCGCGATGTGAAAGGGCCGAAGCATGTCAACAACGCACCCGATGCGCGGATGAACCGACCTGTCCGATGAATCATAGGCCCATTTCAAAGAATAGAAGCCTTGAAGTCAACCCCACCGGCGACGCCCTCGATGCGCACGTTGGTCAACTCAGCCGCACGGCCACGATTCCCTCCAGCTTGAAATCACTTCGCGGATTTCCTACGGTATACCAGTGAACGCGACGCAGCCCGGCAGAGGACACTCAGGACGAACCCGGTCCGCCTTGCGCTGAGTCGATACATGGGCGTTTTCTACGACACACACGCGCACTTGAGTTCCCGCGAGTTTGCCGGGGATCTCGAGGACCTTCTGGCTCGAGCGGCCGCCGCCGGCATCACGCGCATCGTCACCGTCGGCATTGATCTGCGGTCCAGCCAGCGGGTAGTGCAAATCGCCAGCGATCATCCAATGGTGTACGCAGCCGTCGGCTGGCACCCAACCCACGCCGATGACGCGCCGGAGGACGTGCGAAGCGACTTGAGGGACCTGGCCCGGCACCCGAAGGTCGTGGCCATAGGCGAGACGGGGCTCGACTACTTCCATCTGCCATCCAAGCGAGGAGGGACTGCGGCGGATGATTTGCGGCATACGGCGAAACAGAAAGAGCTGTTTCGTCAGCACCTCGAACTGGCAGCCGAGATGGGGCTCAATTGCGTTGTCCATGAGCGCAAGTCGTTCGAGGACGTCCTCGAGGCTGTGCGGCCGTTCGCGGGGCGCGTGCGAGGGCAGTTTCATTGCTTTTCCGGGGATGTCGCCGCGCTGCAGCGGGTCCTGGCGCTTGGGTCGATCGTCAGCTACACGGGTATTCTGACGTTCAAGAACTCAGGAACAGTCCGGGAGGCATTTGCCGCCACGCCTCTCCAACACTTCATGCTCGAAACAGACGCGCCCTATCTGGCCCCCGAACCGTATCGCGGCAAGCGTTGCGAGCCGGCGTACGTCCGCGAGATTGCCGCGGCCGCAGCCGCGGTCAAGGGCATCAGCCTCGAAGAACTGAGCGAGGCGACCTGTGCCGCCGCGCAGGCGTTCTTTCCTCGAATGGGGCGCTGAGATCGAGCCGTCGGGGAATCGCTATGGAAGATACCAACACATTGATCGAGCAGCGTCGGACGAAACTGGCTGCGTTGCGGGCCCAGGGCCTCGATCCGTTCCGGAACAAATTCGCCCCCTCCGCCGGATGCGGCGAGACGCGCGCGCGGTTCGAGTCCGGCCAACTGGCCGAAGGCGCGCGCGTCGCTGTTGCCGGTCGCATCACGTCCCATCGCGACATGGGGAAGAGCCAGTTCCTCGATCTCAAAGACCAAAGCGGACGCATCCAGGTCTACGCCCAGAAACAGGTGCTGGGCGAGACGCAATACGCCATCTTCAAACATCTCGACCTGGCTGATTTTATCGGGGTGACCGGGACGATGTTCCGCACAAAGACCGGCGAACCGAGCGTGCGGGTCGAGTCGTTCACCATCCTGGCCAAGGCGCTCCGCCCGCCTCCGGCCAAATGGCACGGCCTCGAAGACACGGAGATTCGCTACCGTCAGCGTTATCTCGATCTAATGTCGAACGACGAGGTCAAGCGCGTGTTCCTGCTCCGCAGCCGAATCCTGAGAGAGATTCGCGAGTTCCTGCACGGACGCGGCTTTGTGGAGGTGGAGACGCCCATGATGCAGGCGATCCCCGGCGGCGCGGCCGCAAGGCCCTTCAAAACCCATCACAACGCGCTGGGTTGCGATTTCTACCTGCGCATCGCCATCGAACTCTATCTCAAACGCCTGCTTGTGGGCGGAATCGACCGCGTTTTCGAGATCGGGCGCAACTTCCGCAACGAAGGACTCTCCCGCAAACACAACCCCGAGTTCACCATGCTCGAAGCCTACCAGGCTTTCGCCGACTACGAGTCGATGATGGACTTGGTTCAAGGACTCGTTTGCCACGTCGCGCAGAATGTCCTCGGAACCCTGCGCATCGAGCACAGGAACTCCGCGGGCGACATCGCCAGGGCCATCGATCTCACCCCGCCCTGGCGCCGGGTCCGATACAAAGACATCGTCCGTGAGTGCGCCGGAGCCGATTGGTTCGCCCTCGCCCCCGATCGGCGCCGTGTACGGGCCATCGAGTTGGGCGCCGAAATTGCGCCGGAATACGAGGACTTCGAAGTGACCCAGGCTGTCTTCGAGAAACTCATCGAGCCGACGCTCATCAACCCCACCTTCGTCACCCACGCGCCGAAGGAGTTGATTCCGCTGGCCAAGCTTTCGCCCGAGGACCCGACGACGGTCGAGGTTTTCGAGTGCTGCATCAACGGCCAGGAAATCGCGCCCGCTTACACCGAGCAAAATGACCCGATCGAACAGCGCGAGCGGCTCGAACACCAGGCGGGCGGCGAGCAACAGAAAATCGACGAGGATTTCCTTGTGGCACTCGAACACGGCATGCCGCCAGCCGGAGGCATGGGGCTGGGCATCGACCGGCTCTGCATGATGCTTCTGGGCCAGGAAAGCATCCGCGACGTAATCCTCTTCCCCCAACTCAAGCCCAAAGAGAGTTGATGGGTGACGGGTGATGGCTGGAGAACTGAACACATAGCCCGTCCCCTTGTGGCATCCCATTCGTCCCATGTGGCTCACGCCGCGCCCATCCGTGGACAACACGCGGCATCATTGGGTCACCGCATCGCTTCATTCGAAGCTCCGCCCTGCATCGAAACTCAGCGGGCCGCAGGCTCGTCACTGCAGCCTGCGGATTCTGTTCTTGCGGCGTCACGAACTGACCCGTGATGCTCGACGCCTTCGCACAAACAGCAGCATCCCCGTGCCCAAAACGAACAGAGCCCAGGTGGATGGTTCCGGAATCGACGGCACAGTGGATGGCGGCACCGGCTCGAGCCCACTCGATCGGTACTGCTGTGCCGTTTCGAGCACGACGGCGCCACTAACGGGCGTAACCAGTTGATAACGGCCAGCCAACTCGACTGCTTCCTCCGTCATCCGCGACACCGCCAAACGCCGGATTTCGTCCTTGGCCCAGAGCCGCACCAGGTGTGACGAGGCCTCGGCCCCTTCCCGTGGCGCGGCGGATGCGTCAGCCTCTCGCTGCTGCACCCACTCCCATCGACTACCTGAGTCCGTCCAGGAGCGGAAGAGCGCCCGAAGATCGGCAGCCAGATCTCCTGTGCGGGGCAGCAACTGGACTGCGGCAATCCCGTCGAGCGCTTCGAGCAGACGATTGGGACCCACTCGGGTCTGCACTGCCATCAGACTCGGGCCGTTGGGTCTGCGCTCGTAGCGCTGACGCAACCCCTGCGCACTCTCGAGCACCTCCGGAACCGGAGCACAAATCCAGACAATCAGACTGTCGGGCTTCTGCGCTGCCAAATCCCAAGCCTCGACCAGCGCAGGCACGTTGTCCTGACCTCCACGGACCCTCCATCTGGCCAATCGGTCGCGCGTGTCGGCGCTGACTGTCCCGACCGAAATCGGTTCGTCGCCCGCGATCATCACCGATGCTTCGACGGTCGAAGGCAGTTCCGTCAGGACCTCTGCCACGACTGGCATCTGATCCATGCTCTGGGAACCGTCAATCACGATCACCATGCGAGAGGGCGGACGGACCGCAGCCGCGCGGAGCGTTCGCCGCACGACGGACGGCGTGGCGCCGCGTGTGTCCCGGGCCCAGACCTCGCGCACGGTGCCTTCACGGGCGACCTCGACAGAGTTCCTGGCCAGCCAGAGGTCGGTTTCCTGGGCCTGCCCCCGGATCGCATGCCAGCCCTCCTTGAATTGCTCGGTCTGAAGCGCGCCGCCCGCGCTGGCCAGAGGTCGCGGCCCCTCGACCCACAATTGATGACGAAACGTCTCATGGATCGTGAAGTTCCGTTCGATCGCGTGTGGCCAACGCATGAGACCCGTCTCAGCCGACTTCATTTCGAGAGGAGCCGTGATTCCCAAACGCACTTTCATAATCCCGCCGTCTGGCGGCACGGGAAAGCACTGCACCAGGACTCGGTCCGGACCGGCGGTGGTGACCAGCACAGGATCCCGCCGCTGGCGCACGATCTTCTCGTACGCCTCTCTGACCTCGCCGCGCCCCGCAAACGCCGCCTCCCTCTCCTCTCCATTCACCCAGAGTGTCAGGCGAGAGACGACACCGCCGGGCGGGAGCAGGATTTGTGCGCGGGCTTCGCGCTGGCGTGCGCTACCGTTCTTGAACTCCATCGTCCATTCGCAATACGCGATCGCCGCATCCGGTTCCACAACGGCATCCAGCCGTGAACTGTGCAACGTGAGGCCCTTGACTCGCCCGCCCACTTGCTCGCCCGCCTGGTCGAAGTCCCACGTCCAATCGTCCAGACCGGCCCAGCGTGCCCGCCCAGTCCGAACCTTCGGGGCGGCAACGCTGTTGAACGGCTGACCGGTCACACGGTAGTAAATCTCGCGCGCCTTCTCGGGCCGCGTCGCCCGCCCGCCCGTGACGACCCACCCCACCAGGTCCATGTTCTCCGCCGCCCGTGTGCGCCCGTAGCAATCGCGCAGCAGGACGCCGCGGTCGCCCCAGGAGCGGAGCAGATTGATCCCGCGCTGAACGGTTCTCGGATCAGCGTCCGTCGCCAGCGTCAGCCCATAGCGGGTCAGAGCTTCCGGGATTTCGAGGAGGACCAACCCTGCCAGACCGACAGCGAATCCAGGCCACACGCCCCGAACGGCGCCGGAGCCGATAGCTGTGTGCTGGACCCGCAGACGCCGGATCAGGACGAGCGTGACGACCAGAGAGAGCACCGGGGACAGTGGCAGCAGACCCCAACCGTAGAAGACAATGCCCAACAAGCCCGGCAACATCAAAGGAAGAAAGATCAGCGCATAGTAGAGTTCGACCCCGACCGCCAGGCCGCCTGCCCAGCCCACCCAGCCTCGACCGGCTTCGCCACCGTGGGTTAGAGCGCGCCAGAGGAGCCAGTTGGTGAGGGGAACCAGCGCCACCAACGCCACGTGCCAGAGTGTCGGGAGCGGATCGAAGAAGGCCCCGGCGCACATGCCACTCATCCATTCGATCAGCAGAGCGATCGTCGGTAGCACAATGCCGAAGCCAATCGTCATCGCGTTGGCCAAACGGCCCGGAGGCCTCGAATCGGTAGCCGCAACCGCGCTCGACCGGCCTTCGTGACGCCCCGAAGCCTCGGACGCCGGAGGTTCTGGCGCGCCGATCCGGGCCAGCAACCGGCGGACGTCCTGTTCGGTGACCACTTCGAGTTGGGAGATGGCGGCCTCCTGCTCGAGGTGACGGCGCAGATCGTCGATCACCTCGGCCACATCGGCGCCCGACGCTTCGAGTGTCGGCCGCACGCGACCGAAGTATTGTTCCAGCACCTCCCGTGCTGCGACTGTCCACGTCCTCATGTCATTGCTCCCTCAGCCCCATCCTGTGGTTTCAATCCCGCCGCTTCCACCATGCCATACATGGTTCGTCGGACCGCGCGTAGGGATCGAGCGGTCATCCCGACCGGACTGGGGGCTCCAGCCGCTTCCTTGCGCCCAATCCAACCCTGTGCAGAACAAAGACCGTGTCGAAAAGAAAACCGCCCCTCAGAGCTGAGTGGGCGGATGCGATGGGGTGGACTTGTGTCCTGCCGCGTTGGATCGGGGACCGGGTTCGGCTAATCGAAAGTCATCTCGAAGCTGATGACGTTGCCGGCGAAGCGTGTCTTGATCTTGCAGTTGCTCTTGTTGAACACGGCCTGCATGGCCTTGTTGTCCGTGAGCACTTCGGCCGTAAAGCCGTGAATGCCGTTGCGGCGCGCCGTGTGGATCAGGTAGCGGAGCATCGCGGTGCCGATGCCGCGATTCTGCCAGTCGTCGTGAACGACGAAGGCGACCTCGGCCATGTTGTGTTTGGGATCCAGGTAGTAACTGCCGACGGCAATGATGTTCTCGCCGTGCGCCTCGGGCAATGTCGCGACGACAGTCACGTCGTTGCGATGGTCGATGTAGACGAACTCCTGAAGCTCCCTGCGCGGGACCACGCGGCGAAAACTCATGAAACGGTAATACATCGTCTGCTGCGACAAGGCGTAGAACAGATCGCGCATTCGCGGTTCATCGGTCGGGTGGATCGGTCGGAAGTTGATCTGGGTGCCATCGGCCAGAAGGTGGGTCGTGCGCAGTTCCTTGGGGCCGACGTGGATCTTGCCCTCCTTGTCGGACATCGAGGCAGACAGGTACTTGGCCTCGATAGCCTCCCGCAGCAACTGGGCGCGGTAGTTCGGATGGGCGATGCAGATCAGGGCCAGGGCACGTTCCTGAATGCTCTTGCCGTGCAGATAAGCGACGCCGTACTCGGTGACAACATAGTTCACCCCGGCGCGCGTTGTGACGACCCCGGCACCCGGGCTGAGGCGCGTGACGATCCGAGAGATGGTGCCGTTTTTGGCGGTCGAGGGCAGGGCGATAATCGCCTTTCCGCCGTGGGCCTTGGCCGCGCCCCGGTTGAAATCAACCTGGCCACCCACACCCGAGAAGAACCGGGTGCCGATCGAATCCGCACACACCTGGCCGGTCAGATCGACTTCGAGGGCGACGTTGATGGCCACCATCTTGTTTTGCTGGCTGATCACGTGGGGATCATTCACGTACTCCGTTGGGTGAAAGGCGAACATCGGGTTGTTGTCGATGAACTCGTACAACTGCCGCGTCCCCAAGCAGAAGCTGGCCACAATCTTGCCGCGATCGACGGTCTTGCGCGAGCCGTTGACCGCGCCCGACTGAACGAGTTCGACGATCCGGTCGGAGACCATCTCGGTGTGCACACCCAGGTCCTTCTTATCCTTGAGAAATCCAAGCAGGGCCTGCGGAATCCGACCAATGCCGACCTCGATGGTCGCGCCGTCGTCGATCAGGGCCGCGAGGTTCTCGCCGATCTGCTTCGTCTCCTCGGTCAACTCCATCTCCGGAACTTCGAGGATGGGATCGTCGACCGGCACCAGAACATCCAGGTCATACACATGCACGAACGAATCTCCAAGCGTGCGGGGCATGTTGGGATTCACCTGGGCGATGACGAGCGATGCATTCTCGGTCGCGCATTTCACAACGTCGACGGACACACCGAGACTGCACATGCCGCGTTCGTCCGGGGGTGTGACCTGGATCAGGCTTGCATCCAGGGGCAACTGACCCGAGTTGAAGAGCCTCGGGACATCGGAAAGATGAATGGGGGTGTAGTCCCCCAAGCCTTCCTGAATGATGCCCCGGACGTTCTCCGCGATGAAGAAGCTGTTGACTCGAAAGAACTGGGTCATTTCCTTATGGGCATAGGGGGCGTCGCCAAAAGTCAGCAGATGAATGATCTCGGTGTCGGGAAGTTCGTAGGCCCGTTTCGTGAGAGCACTGACCAACTGGAGCGGTTCCGCGCACCCGGTGCCGATGAAGATGCGCTGGCCGGGGCGGATTTTGGCCACAGCCTCGTCGGGCGTGGCGGTCATCGATTTATACTTCTCCCTCCACTCCGGATCGTAAGTGACGTTGATGTTCTTCATGTTAGTTCGCAAGTTTGGAGAGGGTCATCCGGGCGTCGGCGGCATAGGCCTCCGTGCCCACCTCGCCCACAATGTAGGGGTTGATGTCCAGCTCCCTGATCTCGGGATAATCGGTCGCCAGTTGGCTGATGCGCTGGAGCGCGCTGGCGAGCGCATGGAGGTCGACGGGCGCCTGGCCGCGCGCCCCTTTGAGCAAGGCATACGAGCGCGTTCCCATGAGCATCTGCATCGCTTCCTCCTGCGTGATCGGCGCCAGGTGGAACGTCACGTCCTTCATGACCTCGACGAAAATGCCGCCCAGACCGAACATGAGCATCGGTCCGAACTGCGGGTCTCTTGTCATCCCAAGAATCACCTCGCGCCCGCGGTGGCCCATCTTCTCGACGTAGGCGCCCCGAATGAAGGCGTTGGGCGCGCGCCTCTGGACGCGCAGCATCATGAGGTCAAAGGCATCGCGCACCTGCTCCGCCGCGGCCAGGTTGACCCGCACGCCGCCAAAGTCCGATTTGTGAATAATGTCCGGGGACGAGATCTTGAGCACAACCGGGTAGCCGATTCGGTTGGCTACCTCGACGGCTTCGTCGGCATCCTTCGCCAATGCGCCCGGAAGAATCTTGAAATCGTAGGCGCGCAGGATGTCCTTGGCCTCGACCTCGCCCACCTGCTCGATCTCGCTCCGGATGTGCCATTGGATGACACGGTCGACGCGGCGGTGATTGACCGGGAATCGGCTCACTATCCGGGCCGGGCGCCGTCGCCAGGCCGCGTAATCGCACATGGCCCGCAACGCGGCCACTGCGCGGTCGGGCGCCGGGTAGTTGGGAATGCCCAGTTCCATGAGGCGCGCCTTGCCCGCTGCCACCTCCTGGCCGCCCATGAACGCGGTGAGCAACGGCTTTTTTCCCTTGTTGGCCGCAGCAAGCTTCTCAGCCAACTCGAGAGGCCGTGTCATGTTCTGCGGCGTGGCGACGACCAGGATCGCGTCGATCGTGTCGTCCTCCTGCAAGATTTCGAAGGCCTTGAGGTACCGCTCCGGTTCGGCATCGCCAATCACATCCACAGGGTTGCCAAACGAGGCGGTCGGGGGCAGCACCGCGCGCAGCCGCTCCTTGGTCGCATCGCTCGGAATCACCATCTTGAGCCCCATCGTCTCGGCAGCATCGGCCGCCATGATGCCCGGACCGCCGGCGTTGGTAATGACACAGACCCGCTCGCCGGCGGGAAGCGGTTGGGTGGAAAAGGCCATGGCGTAATCGAACAACGCCTCGAAATTCTCCGCCCGAATGACGCCCGATCGCTTGAAGGCCGCGCCGTACGCAATGTCGGCTCCGGCGAGACTGCCGGTATGGGACGAGGCCGCCTTGGCCCCCGCCTGCGTGGTCCCGACCTTGAGAACCACGACCGGCTTGACACCCGCCGCCTGCTCGGCAACGCGCAGAAACTTGTCCCCCTCCTTAATGCTCTCGAGGTAACCCGCGATCACCCGCGTCTCCTTGTCCTCGGCCAGCGCCTGGATGAAGTCGACTTCGTTCAGGTCCGCCTTGTTTCCGAAGCTGATGACCTTGCCGAGACCCAGCTCCTGGCTCGCCGCCCAATCGAGGATGGCTACGCACAAGGCGCCGGACTGCGAGATAACCGAAATGCGGCCGGGCGGCGGCACCGTCGGCGCAAAGGTGGCGTTCATGGCGTGGTGCGTGTTGAGCACGCCCAGACAGTTGGGCCCCATCATCCGCACGCCGTGCGCCTGACAAAGCGCGACCAATTCCTTTTCGGCCTCGGCGCCCTTGGCGCCCACCTCCTTGAAACCGGCGGTAATGACAATCACGGTCTTGGCGCCGGCATCGATCGAGTCCTGGATGGCCTGTCTGACGTACTTGCCCCCCACCACCACGACGCTCAAGTCGATCTTGCCTCCGTACTCCGCGAGGCTCTTGTAGCACTTGACGCCGAGGATCTCCGAGGCTTCCAGGTTGATCGGGACTATCGTGCCCTTGAACCCGCCACGGGTCAGGTTGTGCATGAAGGCGTAGCCGACCTTCTCCGGGTTCCGTGACGCGCCTATGACCGCCACGGTCCGTGGGTAAAGCAATGTCTCAAGCATACTCGTAATCTTTCAAGGCCGCCTTGCGAAGCAGCAACCCGCTCTTGGGCCGAATTCTCTGCATCCCGCGTGCCGCCAGACATTTGCCCCGGAATGCAAGGGAATCCGCACCCCGGCAGTTCCAACGGCAATTCGGCCACCGCGGTGAGGCTAGAGATTCCCGCGCCGATTCACTCGTCCGGAATTGGCGAAAGCGCGCCATTTTTTGGAGAAAAGGGGTCGGTCCGGGAATTGATGAACAGGCGATGACAAAACTACCGTTTGACCCCTGACATCGTTGGCAGCATCGCCTGTTCCGCAGCCAGCAGGCACGCATGCATTGCGGAGGAATCCGGAGCGGCGCGCAACTGCTCGAGCACGTTGGTCTTCTGGGCCACCAGACACAGACGCGCCAGCGTGTGAAGGTGCAACCGGTCCTCCTGACAGCCGAGCATGAAAAACAACTCGGTGGGCAGGCCGTCGGGGGCGCCGTAGTGGATCGGACAGACCGTGCGGCCCAGAAGCAGAAAGGACGCGGTGAATCGGTACGGATCTTGAGCTCGCGGGTGGAGGAACGCCACGCCGCCCGGCACGGCCGTCGAGCAAAGGGCCTCTCGAGCCTGGAGGCTCGAGGTCAGTTCCCGCGGATCGCAAACCCATCCGGTGCGCTTGGCCATCTCGACCAGATCGTGCAGCACGGCGGCTTTGGTCTTTGCGGTCATGGCCGCGTCAATCTGCTCGGGCCGAATCAGGCTGGGCAACAACGGGGCAGCGGATGACAGCGTGCACGCGTGCGGCCATGATGGCTCGTCGTTCCGGGAGGACTCGGCCCCCGCGGCTCCGAGGATGTGTCGCGACGCCCAATCCTCGAGGTCCTGTCTGCGGAACACCGTGCGCTCGCCACGGGTCTCGAACTGGATGAGCCGGGCCTTGACGAGCCTCTCGAGTTCAGTGCGTCGAAGACCGAGGTGCTCCGCCGCTTCGTCGAGAGTGAGAAACCGATACGGCATGCGTGTTGTTCCGTTTACTGGGGTGCGGCTTCGAGCATGAAATAGCGGGTGTCATGCTCCGGCGACATTGCGGGGAGACGGACCTCGACCAGCCATGTGTTCGCGTCGAGGATATTGGTCGTTGTCGTCGTATCGAGATCGACGCCGACGACCGCGTCCCTCCATGCGATCGGGGTGCTGAGACTGCGAGCGATCTTCAGCGAATATCGGACATCGGTGAAGCTGCTGTTCAGACGGGCATAGCCGAGCCAGAGCCGGTCGTCCTGGCCGCGGATCGACACCGAGGATCGGGCGAAGCGCTCTTCATCGGTCATTCCGTCATTGCGCTGCATGCCGAAGGCGTAGAGCGCGAAGTTGCTCATGCCCGCGAATCCGGATGGAGCATCCGGTGCGGCGGCCGCATCACCCAGGATCTCCTGTTCGCTGTAATTCGCCACCTGCCACCGCTCGTAGCCTGTCGGCACGTGAGCCGGGGCGGAGTCGGGGCGGAATCGGCCCACCAGCGTCGCGGGCATCTGGCCAACGAACACAGCAGGGCTGGGATTCGTGATCGCCGTGCCCGCCCAACCGTCGAACAGATAGCCGGCGTCGGGCAGGGCCTGCACCGGGACAGGCAAGCTGCGGAAGAACCTGCCAGTCCACTCTGCGCGGTCGGTCACACCTTCGGTTGTCGAGTCAATAACGACGCCGCTGACGGCAAACCGCCCCCCAGCTCCGCTGGGATCGTTGTTCTTCACCGTCAGTGTCCCGGTTCCTCCGAGGCCGAAGAATTTGTCCAGATGGTCCCACGAGACGTCGTGGCGGGTGGCGGTAAACCGGACCAGGACCTGGCTCACCGCATCGAGCCACTGCGCCTGCGTGTGGACGCGGCCCCAGCGGCGGAAGTGTGTCTCGATTTCGGGAGCGATGACGGCGGCGGCATCGGAGATAATCCGTTGGAGGCGCTCCGGGCGGAAGGTGGTGTTGAGCAAGTTGGCGTAGCGCGTCACGAACTGGTTCCTGAAATCCATGTTCGACCAGAGCTGGTTGATCAGGAAACCCGGTTCCCTGCCGCCTGTCATGTTCTTGGACGAGAGGTAGCCGAACATGTCGAAAGCGGGGCCCTTGGCGCCGGCGACATCCAGGTCATAGAGCATCCAGCGCCAGCGTGTGTCGCCGTACTTGCCGGAGGAGGCGACCTGGTTGGTGTGGGCTCTCCAGAAATCGCAATTATTGATGGGCCAATCGGTGTTGGCGAAGAATGTCTCGGCGATGATGTAATCCGTGTAGTTGTTGACATCGATCGAGGTCTGGAGTTGGGCGTAGTTTTCGGCTTGGCTCGGCGGGTTTGCCTGAATCCAGCCGATGAGCGCCTCATACTCTTCATCGGCGTTCCTGTCGCCGTCGATCCGCTCGATGCGGACCTTATCCTTGTCGCGCGAATCCTCTTGGTGCATGAGAATGTCGCAGTTGTCGGCTTCGAGTCCGTAGCGGGTGGCGAGGTAATGCTTGTCGAAGCTCTCGCGAAGGTTATGGATGCCCCAGTACTCGCCGTTGATGTAAACCACGGTCGGACGATAGGCCATCACCGAGATGTCCAAACCTCGGACCATTCTGTGAAACACGGCGTCCTTGAGCATTGTGGCGACCCCGGCATGGTCTGGCCCATACCAGTCGTTGCCGCTGCTGCGCAGCAGGAAGCGTTTGTAGTCGGTCGCGGCTTCGTCCGGAAAAAGCCGATACTCGATCCGGTCTGCGCCGTATTTGCCCAGGCGCGCCAGCAGATAAAGGGCCTTTTGCGGCATCGCCCGTGTCCCGCCGCCGTGCATGGCCAAGCCCAATAGCTGAGTGAACGCAGCCTTTGTCTGATTGGTCTCGAAGAACTCGATCTGCAGCGGACGCTCCCAACTGCCGTCCTTGCTCTCCTGATGATAATTGGCGTGAGGCTTGCCCCATTTGTTCTCCCCGTACCCTTCGGGGGAATCGGCGTAATGCTTCCCCGGCACATAGAGGCCGGAGGTGAACCCGAAGAGATTGTCCGAATCGGAGATCAGGGAGACGATTGGCATTGCGCGGTTCGCGAACTCCGGTCCGATGAAATAGGTGCCGCGTGTCTCGGGGGAGCAGTGTTTGTTGTCGGCCGAGACGGCGATGGCCCGCAACACCACCGCCCTGGTCACGCTGCCGAGCGGGGCCTGCCATGCGGCGCCCGGGACGGCGTTGGCGATCTCGACCGGACTGGTGCGAATCCACGACAGTCCGGAGGTCAAGGGAGCCGCGGCGCTGACCGACACGGCATTGCCGCTGTAGACGAATGTCGTCGAGTCCCGCGGGTCGCTCCCATCCAGCGTGTAGAACACCCTGTAACCCGCGGTCATTGTCCTGAGCACCACGTTTTGCCCGGATGCGTAGACGCCCGGCGGGATCGAAAAGGTCGGCTTTTGCGAAATCAGCGTCTCGGCGTACTTCGTCTCATACGTGGCATTGGGCAGACCGGGAGAGGGAATCTCGTACACCTTCATGGCGCCGGTGAAACCGTCCGGCACAAGTCCGTAGGACTTGTCTTTGCCGATCTCGTAACCTGGAGAATCGAGTTTGTGGATGCGGGTGAGAGCATTGTTGAACAGGTGCACGTGCTCGCCGTCCTTTTTCAAGCCGAAACGGCCATGAACGATGGGCACCTGCTCGTTGACCAGCGCCGTGAGGGTCAAATCCATGATCAGGTCGGCACTCGACACTGAGGCCTGATGCACCTCGACAGCCAGCGCGTTGGTGCCGCGGGACAAACCGGTTGTGGGCAAAACGTTTGTGGTCCACCAGGTGGGCGGGACCTCAATCGAGGCGAGCGTGGCGTGGCTGACGGCGCCGGCGGGCATATTCTGGCGCAAGACCTCACTGCCGTTCAGATAGACGACCATGCCATCATTGACACGGGCTCTGACCACGAGGCCGGTGATCACGGACGGGTTGATGACATTGAATGTCTTCCGGAAGTAAGCCGCCGGGTGGCGGTTGTCCGGATTGCCTCCGTAAGCCAGGACCGTCGCGCAGTCCAGGTCGAGCGTGCGGTCGTTGTACCCGATAGGCGCCATGCCTGAGGCCCAGGCGCTGTCGTTGAAGGCGGCGGACTTCCATGCGGCGGCCGGAGCGCTCGAACCCGAGGCATACCTCCAGGTCGCATTCTCCGCAATCAACGCAATGTCCGGGGCGTTGGTCCACGCCGTGTATTCGGGCAGATCCGAGTTGGCGAAGACCACAAGTGTGCCTCCAGGCGGAATCACATAGTTGGGCAACCGGACGCCTTTGGTCTCGTCGTAAGGATTGCCGTCTCCCAATCCGTAATTCGACACGTTGACACTGCCGGGCCCGGAGTTGTAGAGCTCGATCCAATCTGAACTCGTGTCGCCGTTCTCGTCGGCGAAAACCGAGTTGTCGTAGCAGACCTCGTTGATCACAAGGGCAGCGCGCGTCCAGACGGACGCCGCCACAAGCGCGCTCAACCAGACGGCGGCGATCCACAGTCGATACCCCATCGCACGCTGCATTCGGGCGGCTGTCTTCGGCAGCGGACGGCGGAGACGAAACCAATTGTGACGATTCATAGTGCCACCTCAAGCAATTCGCATGCCCGTCTGAATCCGGGCGCTAAACCTCGCAAGGGTATCAATGACCAGGCGAGGGCGCAAGCGCCCTAAAAGCGCGCCGAATGACCATTGTCAGACGCGAGGCCGCGATGTAGCCTGCCGGGCCTGAAGAGCGTCGGCAGAGGGTGGCTGGCCAAAGGACCGATGCGCATCATCGCCGGGAGTGTCTGCTGCGGACAACGATGGGGACCCCAGTCCGATGTTTCTGATCGACACGTTGATACTGGTGACGGGTGTCTTGCTGCTGCTGGGACTTGCTTCGAGCAAACTCGCGGCGCGGCTGGGCATGCCGGTGCTCGTCCTGTTCCTCTTGGTGGGCATGATCGCGGGGTCCGAAGGCATCGGAGGTCTCGATTTCGAGGATTACCGCCTGGCTCATGGTATCGGCACGGTGGCCCTGGCGGTGATCCTCTTCGACGGCGGACTTGGCACTTCACTGGCGGCGATCCGTCTGTCGTGGAAGCCGTCGATTCTGTTGGCCACGGTTGGTGTGCTGGTGACCGCGGTCATCACCGGTGTGGCGGCATCCTGGGTTCTCGACATTTCGCTGATGGAGGGTCTCTTGTTGGGGAGCATTGTGGGTTCAACGGACGCCTCGGCCGTATTTGTGATTCTGCGCTGGGGCGGCGTGAGTTTGGCCAAGCGCATCGCGGCAGTGCTCGAAGTCGAGAGCGCATCCAACGACCCCATGGCGATCTTTCTGACGATCGGGTGCATCGAGGTTCTGCTCGGGCACGTGACCATTGGACCGAGCCTGTTGGGTTTGTTCGCTTCGCAGATGGCGATCGGGGCAATTTGGGGAGTCGCTGGAGGCTATGCCACCGCTTGGCTGGTCAATCGCATCGAGTTGGGGGCCGCCGGCATGTACCCCGTCCTTGTCAGCGCCTGTTGCCTTTTGATCTTCGGGGCGGCCGCCCAGTTGGGTGGCAGCGGTTTTCTCGCCGTGTATCTGGCCGGGGTGGTCATCGGCAACCGTCGACTGGCCTTCCAGCGGAGCATCCGCAGGTTCCACGATGCCCTCGCGTGGATGGGCCAGATTGTGATGTTCGTCACGCTGGGTCTGCTCTGTTTTCCGAGTCGATTGTGGGACGTGGGCGGCAAAGCCATCCTGATCTGCATCGTGCTGATGTGCGTCGCACGCCCGGTCGCCGTGCTGATCTCTGCCATGCCCTTTTGTTTCACCGAACGCGAACTCGGGTTCATGTCGTGGGTGGGGCTCAAGGGAGCTGTGCCGATTACGCTGGCGACGTTTCCTCTGATGCTGGCCACACCCGAGAACTCTTTGCAGGCGCCGCTGATCTTCGATGTGGTCTTCTTCATCGTGGTGCTCTCGGCCATCGTCCAGGGAACCAGTCTAAATCCGGCAGCCCGATGGCTCGGGCTCGAACGCCCCCGAGACCCGGAACCCCCAGTTACGCTCGAGATCAGCTCTCTCCGGCATGTGGACGGCGAAGTGGTCGATTATGCAATCGGCGAAGACTCCCGGGCGGCGGGGCGCATGGTGAAGGACCTGGCACTGCCAGGAGGCGTCGTCATCGCGTTGATTGCGCGCGGCGACCGGGTCATTCCTCCGCAGGGCATCACCCGCATCCATACCGGCGATCACGTCATTCTCGTGCTGCGACCGGGCACCCAACCGCTGGTGAACCAGGTCTTCGGGCGCATCAGCGACAAGCCAGCCATGGTGCCCAAGGCCATCGAGTTCCCTTTCCGCGGCTCAACCACCGTGGGCGAGTTCGAGGAGTTCTATTCGATTCACATCGATGCCCCGCCGAAAACCACTCTGGACGAGGCGATGCGACGCGAGCTTGGACCGGAGCAAACCGCGTTGGACGCCGTTGTCGTGTTCGGTCCCCTCAGATTCCGCATCCAGCGTCTCTCGGAAACCGGCAGGATCGAGTTGGTGGGTATGGCCATCTTGCCGAAGTCGGAAGACACCGAGTCGGAAGCGGAACGTTCCGAAGACGGAATCGGTTGAGAGCGGGATAAAGCGATTCTCCTAATCTCCAATAGCGGCCGAAACTGCCTCGCCGAAAACTCTCGGAAAACTGCTTGCCCCCACGAGCGGCTGAGGCATAGTACCGGCCCGTTGACTTGATGCGATGCAGACACCCGCCGCCTTCATTCACCAAGCCGTTCTTCGGGTCTTGTTCGATTTACGGCTTGGGCTGCGGAGCATGAGCAAGAGAAGGTTTGCGGCAACGCGACGTGGATTGTCTGTCCAAGGGCTGCATCGAGTCTTTTTGATTGAGTTGTCTTAAGTTGCTTTTTAGCAGTATGTTATGGGTTGGTAGCTCAGCGGTAGAGCAGCGGCCTTTTAAGCCGTTGGTCGTGGGTTCGAGTCCCACCCGACCCACCAATTCCCAAGCGTAAAATTTTCCAGAATTTACTTGACGAGATTTGGCTATGTGATATAAACGCCGCACGACTTGGTCGCTCCAGGTCGTGTTTCGGCCGAATCAACAGTAAAAAGAAAGGTAAAGATGAAGAAAACACTCACAATGGCTGTCGCCACGCTCATCGTGGGAGCAGTCACGGCGAGCGCAGCGGTTATCGATGTAAACACACTGGTGGACACCCGGGACAACTACTTTGCAACGGGTGAGTGGCATCTGCCAGGCGGGGCAGTAACGTGGGCAGCCATTCCCGGCAGTGGCCACTTCTGGAACGTGGATGTCTCCGGCAACGTCTTCTCCCTCGGTGGTGGGGTGAATCTGTACGCCGTCGCTGTCAAGGGTAACCATAAGGTCCCGAGTCCGGGAGGGCCTACTGCATCCTTGGCCGTTGGGCTTGTCGACTATGTCGGCGCCTCTGGTCATGCCACGGTCACCGTTCCTCATCCAGGCGGTTTGACTAGTCAGGACCTTTGGTTCCTGAACGCAGAGATTAACCCGGCTGGCAAGATGAACTTCAAAGTCACTGCCTCTCATCCAATCCCTGAACCGGGTGCATTCGCGCTGATTGCGGGTCTTGGCTTGGTTGGGTTTGCGGCTTATCGCCGCACGCGGGCCTAAGCCTGACGACAGGCAATTCACTCATTCGCAGGCGCCGAGCAATCGGCGCCTTTTTTGTTTTTTTGTCTCGTCAGCAGAATCTCAGGAACGCCTTGGCCCAGGTCAGGGAGCGATAGTGCCAGAAGTCCTCGAAGGTCTCCTTGAGCATCCACGCTCTGCCGGTGGCCAGCTTGGTGCGCAGC
>MWFF01000046.1 GCA_002071485.1 Verrucomicrobia bacterium ADurb.Bin006
GTTCACCGCCCGCATCCAGCGGCAGACGCCCGGATGTTGTTTGTGCCGGTCACCCGTACTCCGGCGTGCTCTCCCAAGGAGACGGGAGGTTCTCCCGAGTTCCCGGATTACCCCTCTGAACGCATGCCCCGCTCTTAGACCCCGGTGGTGTCCCGTCCGCTCGCCTTGTCGCGGCCAGGACTGATGCCTTCCGGACACTGGATCCCGTCGGCTTTCGGTCCGGTTGCCCGGACTTATCCTTTGACCACCACTATACATTTTTCGGGGTTCAATTCCGCGGCCTGCGCCCTCGCCTTACCTCTGCTTCGCACACCGCCTCTCGGCGATCGCACTTCGGTTCAGCTACCGGCCCGGTGGCTAGCCTTGGGCCGGGTGGGATTGGCCGGCTTCCGCCGACGCACCCACTGGGTAACATTGACGAGTTTCAAGGGGTGTCACCCCTGTTCCGTCGTCCCGGGCTTTGCTCGGCACGACCAGCGCTCTTGTTAGCCCCTTCGTTTTTGTCTTCCATACCACCAAAAGAGAACGGCACTCAAACTCAGCAGTGCCCAAGTCGAAGGCTCCGGCACCGGGCTGGCGAAAATCGGAGCGTTCGGAATCGAATTGTACGCCCACCCGTGTAGCACACCGCCGGCTTCCGCCGCCATCGTCACGTCGAAATAGCCGTAATGAAATCATCATCCAGTTCAAACTGGACACCAATGAATCCGCGCGCCCCTGGGATGCCCGGCCATTCGCTCAGGGTTCCGCTGCTGAGATGCTGTGCAATCGTGGCAAAGGCGTTTTCACCCGGAGACACATAGCCTCCAACCGGGTCGCTGGAAATCCACGCCAATTGCGGATCGAGTGACGAGCCAACGGCGAATCCTTCAGGCAAGTTCGCCACCGGCCCACCGATGTTCGGCGGGGGATCGATCCGATAGACCAATTGATTCGCCCGCTCCGTACGTAGGCCGACAAAACCAGCTTCCGCAGCAAAAGTGAAGTCCGTCACAGAATCCGAGTTGACGTCAATCGGGTATTCGATCGTGGGATACCAACTCCAAATACTCATCGGATTCGGCAGGACCGTCGTCACGATTGAGCCCTGGGCCAACGCGGTTGAGGCAGCCGGGCCAAGAAACCCGGCTGCCACCAGCATCCAATTGATGAATCTGTTTCTCATTGTCCTCGGCGCAAGAGCCAGAACCTCTGTTCGGCACTGCTAGTCAACTGCGCGGTGTTGGTGCTGCTCTCGGCCAGCACCGAGCCGGCGTTGGTCCAATTGGTCAGCGGCGTGGCGACGTTGGTGGAAGTCAGAATCGTGAAATACGCGCCGGGATCTGCTACGAACGTCAGTAGAAACTCGTTGGTCGTTGGTGACTTTTCGAGCGCGCTGATAACGGGCGCGGCCGGCGTGACCCCGCCCAAGGTCACCGACATCTTTTGCGTGGTCGGAGCGGGATTGCCCGCCAACCCGCCGGAATGGGTGACCGTGATGCGATAATCCCCCGCCGGTGGTGATGCAATGGAAACACGCTCCACATTGTTGCGATTGTCCACGCCGCGCATCGCTGCGGCGGAACGTGTCGTCGAGGTCTTGTTCGTCAGGTCGGGATTCAACACCCACGGGAGATAGACGTTCGTAGTGCCGACGCGTTCCACCCGGATGTCAATGTTGTTCACAAGCATCGGATTGACCGGGTCGGCGTTGGTGATGCTCGTGAGCGCGGGACCTGGCGGGTCGCTCCAGGCGGCAGTCGCGGACAACGGCTGTGTCCCTGCCGACGTGACAATCCACGAAACCGATTGGGTGGGCGCAAGGGTGAACTCCTTGTTAGCCTCTTCGTTTTCGTCGTCCATACCACCAAAACAGAAGTCCTCCTGCGCCCAGCAACGCCCATGCGGACGGCTCCGGAACTACCCCGGCGAGAATCGGCACGCCCGGCTGCGTCTCCCAAGCCCATGCTTCGATAGTACCAGATGGATAATGTGAGGCGACGTTCAACAATACCCACCCATAATGCAACGCTCCACCTCGCTCGAACTCCACGCCCATGTAAGCGTGCTGTCCGAGAAAGTTCCCTCCACAGCCACTGCTGACACAGATGGCCAGCCCGTAGAAATCAGTGTCGTAGTCGGCCCCTGGGATACCAGCGAACCAGCGTAAGCCTCCGGACGGTTCTGTAGCAGAATTTGTGGGTGAGAGAGGGAACATTCGCGGATCTCGGTAGGGCCGGCGGCATCCCCCGATGGGGCCCCAATCGCACGCTGCGGGCCGCGACCGAGGTTGCGCTGCGCTCCGGCCCGCAGCGGCTCTACCCCCATCGGGGAGTGCCGCCTCGCCGCTCTGAACCAAGGGGCAGCCGCGGCGTGGGGTGTGGGAGGAGGGTCATCACGACAGGGTTGTGTGTGGCGTCGGATCAACGGCTTCCGTGCGAGCCAACTGGGGCGCTGCCCCAGACCCCGCCCCACCTCCACCTCCTTGAGCGTCTGGGGTAGCGTTTCTTCACGGGTTTCCCCAAGCCCTGGAGCCGGCTTCTCATGCACAACACCTTCGTTACGAGGATACTTGAGTGGATGGTCAGCCATGGGCCACACGGGCGGGCCCCGGGTGCTGCCAGGACGGCCACGTGCATGGCAGGAGGGACCGGAGCGCCAGATTTCGGACTGGTTCCTGCGCATTCCGGACCAACAACTTCCGCCAGCCCACACAAACTTCTCGGATGAGGCTGGGAGGAATGTTCGCTCGAGGATCGACGGGCGCAAAAGTGAATAGCTGATCTCTGAAGATTCGGGTAGTTTGCGGTTGTATAGAAACAACAAACCCCAAACCAGGAGACCAGCTATTCAACTGCACGTTAAGACCATCCTCAACCGGATTCAACGTTTCAC
>MWFF01000047.1 GCA_002071485.1 Verrucomicrobia bacterium ADurb.Bin006
TCCGCGGCTACGGAACCACGGTTCATGGAAAGCATTGACATTCAACGGTTTAATGCGCATTGGACCCATGAACCGATTTGTAGCCGCCGACGTGAGTCGGCGCTGATTTCTGCTGTTGACGGAGCGAGATGGCGCGGACTCACGTCCGCGGCTACGGAACCACGGTTCATGGAAAGCTACATGTTCCTGGCGGAGCGGCCCAATGAACATGAACCTGGCGCCGCAGGCGTCCTCCCGTCCAAGGTTCGGTTCATGGCAAGGTTCGCCTCGCTTTTCTCCGATTCACTGATTTGCGCGGATGCCCGGTGGCCAGGGCGGCCTCGAGGGCTTGATCAATCCGATCCACAAACTCGACCGCCAGCCGCCGACTCACCTCTTTGGGGATTTCACGCCAGTCTTTTTGGTTTCCTCGGGGCAGAATGACACGTCGGATACCCGATCGGGCCGCTGCAAGCACCTTCTCCTTGATGCCTCCCACCGGCAGGACCCGTCCGCGCAGGCTGATCTCGCCGGTCATCGCCGTATCGGATCGCACCCGCCGCTGGTGCAGGAGCGAGGCCAGGGCCACCACCATCGTCAGACCCGCGCTGGGCCCGTCCTTGGGTGTGGCGCCGGCGGGGACATGGATGTGCAAGTCGTGCTTGTCGAACTTGAGACCGGGAGTGTCCGGGCTCGAGGCCAGGCTGCGCAAGTAGCTCAAAGCCGCCATGGCACTCTCCTTCATCACCTCGCCCAACGAGCCGGTCAGAGTCAGTTTGCCGGTCCCCGGCATGCGTGTCGCTTCGACGAAGAGAATCTCGCCACCCACAGGCGTCCAGGCCAGACCTGTCGCAATCCCGCAATCGCGAATCGTCTCGGCCCTCTCGGCCAAAAACTTCACTGGCCCCAGGTAATCCGACAACGCGTCGGGACGCACCGAGAGTGGCTTGGTCTTTCCCCCGCGCCGCGCCAGGCGGCGGGCGGCCTTCCGGGACAGGGCCGCGAGTTCGCGGTCCAACTGGCGTACGCCGGCCTCGCGGGTGTAATCGCGGATGAGGCGGCGCAGCGTGGCGGGCGGCAGGTGGATGTCACGCCGGCGCAGGCCGTGTTCGGCCAGTTGACGAGGCAACAGGTGGCGGCGCGCAATGTGGTACTTCTCCTCGGCCGTGTAACTGGGCAGTTCGATGACTTCGAGCCGATCCCGCAAGGCGGGGTGAACGGGATCGAGCCAGTTGGCCGTCGTGATGAACAGAACGCGGGAGAGATCGAAGGGCAAATCGAGGTAATGATCGACAAACGCCTGATTCTGCTCCGGATCGAGCACTTCAAGAAGCGCGGCCGCGGGATCGCCGCGGAAATCGGCGCCGACCTTGTCGATCTCGTCGAGCAGCATGACCGGGTTGCGGCTCTCGACACGGCGCAGGCTCTGCAGAATCCGACCCGGCAGGGCGCCGATGTAGGTGCGGCGATGACCGCGAATCTCGGCCTCGTCACGCATTCCCCCGAGGGCGATCCGCACGAACTTGCGTCCGAGGGCATCCGCGACGCTCTTGCCCAGGGAGGTTTTGCCCACGCCGGGGGGGCCGACCAGGCAGAGGATGGGTCCTTTGAGTTGCTGCCGCAGCTTGAGCACGGCCAGGAACTCGATCAGCCGATCCTTGACTTTGATCAGGCCGTAGTGCTGCGTATCGAGAATGCGCTCCGCTTCCGCCAGGTCGAGCTTGTCCGGCGTTGTCCTGGCCCACGGCAGGTTCACGATCCAATCGAGGTAGTTGCGCGAGACCGTGTACTCGGCCGCAGCGGGCGGAATCTGGCGGAGCCGATCGAGTTCCTTCAGCGCGACCTTGTGAGCCTCGGGCGGCAATTGGGCGGCCTCGATCTGTTCGCGCAAGGCGGCGGCTTCCGTGTTTTCCTCTTCGCCTTCGCCCAGTTCGCGCTGAATCGCCCGGATCTGCTCGCGCAGGTAATAATCGCGCTGGCTCTTCGACATCGAGGTTGTGACCTCTTTTTGGATCTTCGAGCCCAGTTTCAAAACCTCGAGCTCGCGTGTGAGCAGGGGCAGAATCCGCTTGAGCCGTTGTTTGACATCCGCCGTCTCGAGCAATGTCTGGCGTTCTTCGAGCGTGAGATTCAGGTGGGCCGCCATCAAATCCGCCAGACGCCCCGGTTGCTCGGTCTGTAGAGCGGGAATCTTGATCTGCTCGTTGAGTGTCGGCGAGTGCTCGATGACCTCCACAAAATGCTCGCGCGCGCTCCGCGCCAGGGCCGTTGTCTCGATCGAGTCGTCCGTCACGTCCGGCACATGCTCGTGGCGCGCTTGCAGGTACGGGTCCTGGGAAACAAACTCGATGAGACGGATGCGGCGAAGGCCTTCGACCAGCACACGCGTCGTGTTGTCCGGAAACTTCAACATGCGGAGCACGCGCGCGGCGCAGCCCGCAGTCCACAGATCGTCCGGACCCGGGTTCTCGAGTTCCGCCTTTTTCTGGAGCACCAGTCCGACAAACCGGTCCCCCGCCACCACATCGTCAATCAGGCGCGTGCTCGGGGACGACTCGACGACCAGCGGAACCACCATGCCCGGGAACACCACGATGTCCGAAAGCCCGAGAATCGGCAGAACGTCGGGCAATGCCCGCCCCGCGACGCGCGGGTTGGGCAAGTCCGCGGAAGTCCCGGTCTGATTCGAGATACTGATCGATTCGGTGTCGGCGGAGTGCATCCCCAGTTCAGTCTAGACAGGCGATTAGATGCACCCGCCTCGAAGAAGCTTCACGGAAAAGTCAAAAACCGTCGTCGGTGTCGATCGGGACGCTGAACGTCTGGGCGGCAGCGGGCGAGGACAGGGGAACGTCCACCCGCAAGAAGCCGTTCTGATAGGCCGCCTTGGCGCTGCTCGCGTCATAGCCGGGAGGCAGCTCGATCACGCTCTCGAACGGTCCGTAGTTGATCTCCATCAGCACAAACTTGCACCGGCCCTCCCGACACGCGTCCCGCCGGAAACCGCAAATCCGCAGCCGGTTGCCCTCGACCGTCAGTTCGAGATCTTCCCGTCTCATCCCCGCCAGCTCGACTTTGATCACCAACCCGCCGTCCGTTAGGTAGACGTCCGTATTCGGAGTCCATGCCGCCTCGGATGTCGCTTCCGTGTGAAGCTGAGGCCGTTTGGCAAACTGAAATGTTGCCGAAATTTTGTTCAAGGCCATTGATGCCGGTGAAGCTAATGCACCTCCGCCCGCCTTTCAAGCCTCCGCTTGCGTCCGCTTCCGTCGCCGGTACATCGGACAGTTGTCGGTATACTGTCGCCCGGTGAGGACGCCGGGCCTGCAACGGATCGAGACTCATACTGTGCACCGCATGCCCTCCCTGCGCCGCAAAGCGCAGCGGCCTGTCTGCCGTGTCGGGCACGGCGCAGGCAGGCGCGGCAGGCAGGCCCCCACGCGGCGCAGACTCCATTCTCACCGAGAACCAGCAGATGCACTGTTCCGTCGCTCGATACCCCGACCCGCCGCACAGGCGCACTTCACACAGACGCCCACGTCCACGCCGCGCCGCGTCCGCCGCCTCAGCCAGCCCCTCACCATCAGGCCCGCGGTCAGCACAACGATCCCCAACGCCGCAATCTGCTGTCCATCCATGCGCGCAGCTTACCGCTTTTTCCCGCTGCCGCAACTCAGACGCCCCCACCACCCAGACGCCTCCCCGCTCTCAGCGCAACCGCCCAGGTGCGCGGCCAGATCCTCGATCGTCCAGTTCGGGTGGCCTTCCGACAACCGATCCGCCGCCGCGCCGTGCTGCCAGACGGCGTAACGCGCCGCCAAAGCCGGATCGCCTTCGAGCGCCGGTTGCGCCAGCAAGCCCGCCAGGTAGCCCGCCAGCACGTCGCCGCTCCCGCCTTGAGCCAGACCGGGATTCCCTGTCGAGTTCACACAGACGGGTCCGCGGTCGCGTCCGACAAGCGTCTGGTGCCCCTTCAATACCACCCAACACCCGCCGTACTGCCGGGATAGCGCACGCAGGGCTGCCGTCCGATCCCTCTGCACATCCGCCACGCTCGAACCGAGCATCCGGGCCGCTTCCCCCGGATGCGGCGTGACGACGCGCACCGCCCGGCTGGCCGTGGGCTTCGCCGGGAGCCAATCCAGCGCGCTGGCGTCCACAATCACCGGCTCGTCGGCATCCTGCCACAGCTCGATCACGGCATGACGCAGGTCGCCCGGCAGATTTCGATCCGCCAACCCCGGTCCGCACAAAAAGGCGCTCACCCCATCGGGCCATCGGACGTCGGAGCGCCACGGGTGGACCATGACAGCCTGCAACTGGCTCGCCACCGGCGCGTGCACGGACGGAGCCGTGTAGAGCGATACCAAGCCCGGACGAGCCCGTTGCGCCCCGCGCGCCGCCAGCACGGCAGCGCCGTGATACCCGAGGCTGCCTGCCACGATCGCAAGGTGTCCGAAGCTCCCCTTGTGAGCGGCAGCAAGCCGGGCTGGAGGATAACCGGCAAAGTCGCTTCCGGACATCCACTGCAAATCCGATTCGCACGGACACGGGACCAGGCCGATGTCGGATTCGAGTTCGAGCCGCCCGACCGCCGCCCATGCCCCGGAACGAAGCAAGCCGACCTTGGGCGCCCCCAGGGTGAGCGTCACCGTAGACTCCACCGCAGCCCCGAGCGCTTCCCCTGTGTCGGCATCGATCCCGGACGGCACATCGACGGACAGCACCCGCACCCGCGCCGCGTTGAGCGCCGCAATGAACTCGATCCACGCCGAATCCAGCGGGCGGTTCAATCCGATGCCGAACAGACCATCGATGACCAGCCCGGGGCCTTTGCCCAACGCGGCGACCAATGCGGTCCGGCTGGCGGCGGGGTCCCGAATCGACAGAACCTCGACGCGCCGCTCGCCCAGGTGCGGCTCGGCGCATCGCGCGTCGTCGCCGTTGTGCCCGCGTCCGGCCAGGATCAGGATCAAGTCGCCCTCCCGGGTCAGGCTCAGGGCGCGCCGGGCCAGGCATTCGCCGACGCGCCGGATCACGGCGTCGGGGGTCTGTCCCGCGGCCCACGTCGCCTGTTCCCATTCCCGCATCTGGCTGATCGTGACGACGGGGACTGGCATAATTCAGATCTGATAATCTCCTCCGGGCGCCAGGTCCGACTTCGCGAGGACGCGGATTCGGACGTCTTCGCTGAGCACAAGCGAGCCGGGCGGCACGCTTTGGGTGAGGAAGACGTTGGCGCCGATGGTGCTGCCGGCCCCCACCACCGTGTCGCCCCCCATGATGGTCGCCCCGGCGTATACGGTCACCCGATCCTCGATGGTCGGGTGCCGTTTCTGTCCCCGCAAAGCCTGGCCGCCCGTGAGCGAACGGGCCACCAGGCCGACGCCCTGATACAACTTCACGTTGCGCCCGATCTCCGAGGTCTCGCCCACGACCGTGCCGGTGCAATGGTCCACAAAAAAGTGACTGCCAATCCGCGCGCCCGGGTGCAAATCCAACCCAGTGCGGGCGTGCGCCCACTCGGTCATGATGCGCGGGATCAGGGGCACCCGGTGCCGATACAACTCATGGGCGAGCCGTTGGACTGCGATCGCCTCGATAAACGGGTACGCCACGATGACCTCTTCCTCGCTCAGCGCGGCCGGATCGCCCTGATAAGCCGCCTCGACATCCGTCTGGAGCACCTCGCGCACCCGCGGCAGGCACCGGAGGAACTCGACCGTCAGTTCCGATGCCACACGCCCCACATCCCCGAGCTCACGGTCCGCGGGCGGTGCGTATTCGAGGCTCTTGCGCAACTCGGTCGCCAGCCGCCGCTGCACCGATCCTATCAGTGCGTCCGTCTGCGTCCGCACCTCCGACGAGTGGACAATCCGCTCGTCGAAGTAGCCCGGAAACAGCAGACGCAACAGATCGACCGTGATCAGTGCAATCGCCCGTTTCGACGGCAGGTTCTCGCCGTCCAAATGGTTGATGCCGCCAATGTGCGCGTACGATGCGATCAGGTCCTCGGTTAACTTGGAAGTCGGCCCGTTCACCGCCTGATTATCCAGCACTCGAGGAATGAACGCAAGCCGCCCCACCCTGCCGCGCCTGCTTGCCTGCTTGTGCCGTGCCCGACACGGCAGACAGGCCGCTGCCCTTTGCGGCGCAGGCAGGGCACGCGGCCTGCAGCGGGACGCTCCATCCCTTCTAGCCCGGTGCCCTCACCGGGCGACAGAATACCGACAACTGTCAGATGCGTGCGCATTCGTCAGACTCGAAATCCGCGTTGACGACCGCGGTGGTTCTCTTCTATAGTGCCGGTCCCAATGCGGGGGCGTAGCTCAATTGGTTAGAGCGCTGCCCTGTCACGGCAGAGGTTACGGGTTCGAGCCCCGCCGCTCCCGCCATTCTCATCACCCTCGGAAGCAGGCACGAAGGAGATGTTTGTCGCCAAGCAGGCACAGGGTTTAAGTGAACGTCATCTGGACGACATCAGAAAGCGACTGACCAGATTTGCGAAATCCTGCCGCTTCAAGGGTCACACGGCCCCAGCGGCTCTCTATGCCAAGGGCCGTAATGTGGGGGATCAAAGGAATACGCCTTGGCCCTGGCCTCCTCGGGAACGTAGCGACTTTCCTCCTTCCATGCTTTAGGCACGATCAACGCCGCTTTGATCGCTTCATCCACCACTTGGACGGGCGTAATCTCGAGCTTCTGCGTGATCGCGGCGGGGAGGGTTTGGGCTTCGGTCAGGTTGTCGTTCGGGATGACGACCTCCTTCACCCCGGCCTCGCAGGCAGCTTGCAGCTTCTGCTGGATGCCGCCGACCGGGAGCACCTTGTCCAGGATCGTGATCTCGCCGGTCATGGCCAAGTCGTTTCGCACCGGCAGGCCCTTGAGCGCCGAGATGATCCCGACCACCAAGGCGATGCCCGCCGAGGGGCCTTCCTTCGGGACGCCCATGAATGTCGCCAGGATGGCCATGTCGAAGCAGCAAATCCACTCGCCGCAGCTCGTGCATGATCTCGCAAAAGAAATACAAAACTCTCGTTGATGGCGGAGATCGACCCCCAGTATTTGTCCTCCGTCTTCACTAGACATCAGGATATGACCTCGACCGCCTCATGCGGGATGGCGCGATCCAAAGTCGCCAGCTTCAGGTTCTTCTGGGCGGCGAGGTCGGCGAGGTAGTTATCGGTCAACTCCGCGCTTTGCCTGGCTTGCGATTGCAGGGCGGGCAGGTCGGCTGCCACGAATTCCGTTTCGTGTTTGGCAATGAAATCCTGAAGCAGCTTGCGCGCATCGTCCATCCTGGCGGCAAACGCCTTGGGATGGGTGCTGATGCGCAGAAACCCCAGTTCGGACAGCGGGCAGGTCGCCAGCGACTTGCCTTCAATCCAGGCGTCCACGGCCGCGTGGTGAACGTGATCGGTCCAGACCGCCGCAATCAGCGCATTGACATCCAGCAGGTACTTCATGGGAAATCCAAGAGCAGAGCGCGGACCCGCTCGCTGGTGATCGGGCGGCCGGCAGTGGCCACGGCGTGGGTGTTCTTCCGGTACCGAATTCTGATTTTGGCTCCTTCAGGCCGCGGCTTTTCCAGCCGGACGAGCACAATGCGCCCGTCACCCTCGGGTTCGACCGAAACGACGTCTCCCGGGCCGATCCGGGCTTCTTTCCGGGCTCGGGCCGGGATGACCATCTGTCCGCGCCCATAGATCGTGGCATTCACACGAGGGAGCCTAGTGTAAGCATTGCTTACAATCAAGCCGGCAAAGAGGAACGAATTATGAAGGATGACAGTCAGTTTCTCCAATTCCGCAGTCAGTTCCCGGATTTCCCGAGGATTGGAATAATCCAAGACACCACTGTTGCAGTCATGGCTCTTTTGACTGGCATCTGCAGAATTTCTCGTTCACCCCACCGGCGGGACACCGTTCGAGAGTCCACCCGGTCTCTCTCTTGTCGACACTGGGCTGTGCCATAACCAGACCGATGCCGCACCAAGCACTGCCCCAAAAAGGAAGCCTGCCAATAGCAAGGCACAATCCGTGCGATCAGTGTTCAAAGCCTTGTTCGTGTAGGCCGCCCAGCCCAAACCGATCAAGGAGGTGGCTACGACGAAGACAACCTGCAGAAACCCGTTCTGGGCCAAACGGGGAAACTGACTCAGCAGTACGTAACTCAGAAGAGCGAGCGGGATTGTGAGAAGCGCGCAGTAAAAGACGCCATACAATCCACCCGTAAGAGCGACTGGAAGTACCCCTACCGCAACGGCCAAATCAAGCTTGGTCTGATTTCAAACTATCCGTGATCAGATCCGGACTCCCATCCCCATCACGGTCCTTTTCATAGTGGGTGCTCGTGACAGTCAGGGAATCGCCGAGTACAACTCCGACCCCAAGTGCGCATTCCGATGAAATCGGACACGGATTCCGATTTGATCCGGACAGGATTCCGGTCGATGTCGGACAGCGTTCCGGAGTTTGCCGGACAGTTTCTCGGAGCGAAGCGACGCTCGGGTTCGTCAACTACTCTTTGTAGCTTCGCCAGTCAAGTGTGCCGATGGGCACGGTCCGCAGGGGGGGAGGTTCTTGGGGCGAGTTGTGGACCAGGAGACCGGTCCCCAATGGGGGTAGCGCCGCTGCTGACCGAAGCTTCGAGCCCCAGCTCGCGGTCAGCAGCGTAGCGCCTGGGGCCCCATTGGGGGGCGGTCTCCTGGCCCACAACGGTGACCTCGCCTTACGCGTGGGATTCCGAGTCCGAAGGAGGTCCGTGGCTGCGGTCGTCGGCAGCCCGCGCCTTGCGCATCGATTCGCCCTTGAGTTCGATCCGATAGGCCTGATGCACCAACCGATCCATCAAGGCATCGGCCACCGTCGCGTCGCCCACCAGTTCATGCCACTGACCCACGGGGAACTGGCTGGTG
>MWFF01000048.1 GCA_002071485.1 Verrucomicrobia bacterium ADurb.Bin006
TCAAAGGGGTACGGTTGGTGCGGTTGGGAGAACCAGGAATGGGATTGTGGCGATTGCCCAAACACTATCAGGTGGTGCAGGCCGAGGTGCTGGAGGTGTTGCCAAAACTGGCTGCGCCCGTGTTGTCTCTAGGAAAAGCCAACATTCGAAGGCTAAAGAATCCACGTAAAGGCCGCTCAAATAAATGACTTACACCGGCTCAGACCCGGTCGGGAAACTGCAGCCAATGGGGGAAGACCAGCCAGAAACGGCCCCAACCCCCCGACACCACCAGCCCCTCCTGCCAAGCCCGCGCTCACCTCCATCTCGACATCCTCGTCGCCACCTTGCTCGATCGCGACCCTTACCCCGTACATGCGCTCTCCAAACTCGATTTGCGCCGCTGGGAGATGGAACTGACCATGCGCCACCTCAAAGTCACCCTCCAGATGGATCGCTTGAGCTGCAAAACCCCCGAGAACAAGAACAGTCCCCATGCCGGCAAATACCGCAACTCTGCGAGGCCTTAACTAACTGCCGTTCGGGACCGACCCCATCGACGCTACTCTCCCACTCTCACGACGCGGTAGAAGCGGTGATGCGGCAGCGGGAACTGGGGGTCTCGGAATTCGATCGGGCCGGGGCCCGCATCTTCGATTGTCTTAAGGAGGCGCCAGACACTCGGGGTAAGAGTGTCCGTGTATTGGATCTCGTACGTGGCGTCGGGACTACCCTCGACAAAGAACCGAGGGATTCTCTCGGCGTGGTCGAAGACGCATCGGATGCGGAGAGGCAGTTGATTGGCCTGAAGCCGACCCGGCGTGCCTCCGATGGGAGAGGCAATCCAATTCCCAGGGTCATTGCCATATCCTTCGAGCGTCATCCGTTCGAGGCTGGCGCCGCCGGTGTCTGGAATGAGAGGCCACGGCGTTCGCGGCTCGTACTCGACACGGTCCACGCGATAGCAGGGCACTGCGCCATCGGTTCCGGGGGGCCCGGGCCGGACGAGTCGGAGGTCTTCACCCGCATTGTCGAGCAGGCCGGTCCAGGGGCCGAGCACCGGGGTTTTGTCGCTCACGGCGTATTGGGTTCGGAAGGCGGCGGCGTTTGTGTTGCAGACGATCAGCGGTGTCCAGGGGGCCAGGCTTTGGCCGGGCGAAAACGCGAATCTGACAGCTCCCGTCAATTTCCACACGCTGGTCGGAACAGCCGGGTCGCACAGGTCGATTGCCGCGTCCGAGATGTTGACCAGCTCGACATACTCGGCCAGGCCGGGCGCGGGGTGGTACATGATCTCGCTGAAGACGACGGGGCCGACGCGCGGCAGGGCATTGGCTTCTCCCGGCGTTGCGGCGCGCAGTTCGGCGTAATCGATCATCCCGTCCGAACGCTCGTAACGCCCGGACGTCTCCTTGCGGTCGACCGCCGGGAAATCGACCGTGTCGATGAAGCGCACGATGTTCGTCCCCGACGCGCTTGTGAGAAGGATGTCGGATCCGCGTGTGCCGAGTCCGAATCCGAATTCGGCGGCGGACAGAACGAGGTATCCTTCCGCCGGGACATGGAGTTCCTGCTGGAAGGCGTGTCGGAACGGCTGGTCATATCGGTCGCTGAGATAGAGGCCGCACAGGTCGAACGGCTCCGCGCCCGGGTTATGGAGTTCGATCCAATCGGTGGTTCTGTCACCTCCGGCCCAGGATTCATTGATGACGATTGGCTGGACCCAGGCATCGAGGCGGCCAGGGGAACCGTGATAGAGCGGGCTTGCGCGCCAATGACGTCCTTGGGCCAGGTAGTGCGTCTGGGCCGTCGCGTCTGTGGGGACGGAGGCTGGATCGCGGAGCTCGATGGAACTGCCCTGGCCGTCGGCCCTGCGGGGCCAGGAGCCATCCGGACGGTAGGTCACCGCGCAAACCGGATCGAGTTGGGGCGTCAGCAACGCGACGGATTCTCCGGCATTATCGAGTCGTCCGACCCATGCGCCGGCCACATTCAAATCCGGATAGGAGTAGGGCGAATCGGGCGATTGATAGCGTGCGGCAAAGGCGGCGGTGTTTTCGACAACCAGGGCGAAGCCGCCGGGCGGTATGCGAAAACCTGAGGGGAACAGGAAGTCGACGCCACCGGCCAGGCGGGCGCCGGTCAGGTCGACGAGGTTCGAGCTGATGTTCCAGAACTCGATGAACTCGCAGTCGGGCGATCCGGCCGGGTTGTAATGGACCTCGGAGATCACGATCTGGCCGGGGATGACCGGTTGCGGTTCGGCGATATCGAAGCGGGCCTCGACGAGGGCGCTCCAGGTGGTTCCGCTGAGCGCGCGGGCCCGGATCGAGGTGTTGCGATCGATGACGATGCCGGTTGCCTCGGTTCGTGAGCGCGCGTGCAGGGCCAGGTTGAAACTGACGTCGGTGCTGGCTCCACCGGACTGATGGACCTCGACCGCCAGAAGGTTTGTGCCGGCCACCAGGCCCGTCGGAGGCGTTGCGAAGCTGAAGAACCGCGACTCATCCGCGCCTCCGACGGCCGTCGAGGCGAGGTCCGCATACTCGACAACGCCCGCGGGCATGTTGTCGCGGAAGAGTTCCTTGCCGTTGAGGTAAACGATCGCGCCATCGTCGCGGAGCAGATCGACAACCAGTTCGGTGATGGCCGCGGGGTCGGACGCAGTGAATGCGCGTCGGAAGTAGTAGGCGGGGTATTTGTTGTTCGAGTCGGGGCCGAACTGGAGGACCGTTGTTTCGTCACCGTCGCCGTAGCCCAACTCGGACCTGCCGGAGCTCCAGCTCTGGTCGTTGAAGGACGGGCTATTCCATGTGGCTGCCGGCGGCGCTCCTTTGTCCCAATAACGCCATTCGGAGCCTGGCGCGATGAGCGTCTCCTCGCCGCCGTTGCCGGCGACGAGCGCTCCGGGCGCCACGGCGCCGCCGGGCAGGCGCGGGTCCGATCCGTCAAGCGTGTAATAGATTGTGCCGCCGGTTCCGGCGAAGAGGACGGTGAAGCCATTGGTCACCGTGCCGCCCCATTGGTTCATTTCGGGCGCTTTGAGTGAGGGATAGAGGCCGCGATTGCGGAGCAAGTTGAAGAGATTGGTGGTGCGGCCGGGGAAGAGGCCGGTGCGGATTGTCTGGGCGGCGCTTTGCCAGTTTTCGGGTGTGCGGACGCCCCAGCGCGCGCATTCGGCGACGAGGCTGTTGGTGATTTCGAGCATGCGCTCGTCGAGGCGGGCGAGGTTGCGCGCGGGGGTCAACGCGCCATCGAGGAAGAAGTGCTTCTGGATGCGATCGGCGAGCAGGGTCATGAAATCAGGATGCTTTTCGGAGACCAGCGCGCCGAACAGGCCGCCCGGGCCCGGGTTGGAGGTTCGATCCGAGGTGAGGGCCGAGGTCCGCAGGAAACCGTCCGCGTCGCCGATCCAGAATTTGAAACCGCTGCCGGGGGCGATGGGACCGGCGGCGCGGTATTCGGTTTCGCAATCGCCGTAAAACCACATCAGCATGAAATCGATGAGGTGAGGCACATCGAGAGAGGGTTTCGACGCGATGTAGGAGCTGCGGTGCGCCCGCAGATTTTCCCAGGGGGCGCGGTTGCGGGGATCGGGCGTGCCTGGGATGAAGCTGTCGCCGACGTTGTCGTTGCCGCGCACGTTGACATAGTCCTCGCGTTCGCCGCCGAGGTAATCGGCCAGGAAGCTGTCGGTGAGGCGTTCGCGCGCATGGTATTGGCCCCAGTACTTGCCGTTGAGGTATACGTTCACGAAACGCCCGTGGGGATTGAGGCTGCCCATATCGAGCATGGTGTCCTCGGTGAAGCGGCCCGCCATGTAGAAGCCGCGATCGATCATGTCGTGCGATCCGCCGACCAGGTCGATTTCGTCGAAGCTCTCGCGGGCGAGGAAGCCGCGGTCCATGCCGCGGAACAGGGGCGCCCTCAGCTTGGTTGCGCCGTACTCGCCGCGGAACTTGAGCCGGTAGTTTTTCTTGCTGAACGTGGTCCAGGCGCCTCCGAAGCGGAAGAAGCCGCAGTTGGCCTGGACGTGCGGCGTCCGGTCCGGCCAGAGCAGCTCGACCGAGGCCTCGCGCTCGATGTAATCGTCGGGAATCTGCGGCACGGCGATCATCAGCGCGGGCAGATCCGTCAGCCCGCGCCGGATACAGTCGGTGTAGCGGGCGTCCCGGACCATGTTTTGGTTCATCGAGGAGGACGCCATGTCGGCATCGATGAGCACGTACGAATGGGTGACGGTGCGCGGCGATTTGTAGCCGGGTCGCCGCACGGTCGCGCGCACGCTGAGGCTGGTCGACACCGCCAGAGGCGCGCCGTAGCGCAGAGCAGGCTCGCGCCCGTCGATCGAGTAGAGCAGCTCGCCGCCTTGATTCGGGTCCGTGATCGTGAGCGCGAAGGCGTTGGTGTGGAAACCGCGGGCATGGCTGAAGGCCGGCGGCTGCAACCAACCGTCATACGATGCGGCCACATTGGGGCCGCCCGGCGTGGGATCGAGAAACGCCAGCCGCCCCTCGAGCGTTCTTCCATAAGCCAGGTCCTCGCGCTGCGGAGGAAAAGCGGAGATCACATCGACCGCCGACGCGCCGTCCTGGGCGGTCAGCACCACCGATTCGCCCTCGGCATCGAGTTGGAAATTCGCGTGCAGTCCGCCGGCCTCGTCCCACGGCGCGTTGCGCCCGGACGCAAACACAACAAGGTAGCCGTGGGCCGGGATCGAGACGGACGGGAAGAGCCACTTCATGGGGGTGGCCGGATCGTCGCTCAATCCATAGCCGGCAAGGTCGCAGGGCTGGTTGTTGGGGTTGTGCAATTCGATCCAGTCGGAAGGTTCGCCGCGTCCATCTTCGAGAGAGAGGCGGTTTTCGGCCATGAACTCGCTGATCCGCACCGGGAGAGGGCGGTCATCGACGATGACGCTGACTGCTCGCACAGATGCGCCGTTGCGGTTGGTGCCGACCAACAGATACTCGACGGAGTTCGCGGGTGAGACGGTGAGCTGCCCCGCGCCGCCCTGGTCTGTGAAGGCGCCGACCGATCGCCCGCCGGGATAGAGGTCGAGCCGATGCAGTTCCTCGCTCTGCCAGGTCAACGTGGTCGAGTCGCCCAAGGCGATGCGGTTGGTGGATGCATTGAAGGCGAGCAGGCCGATCTCGTCCGCGGGGCGTCCGAAGACCTGGACTTCGCGCAGGCCCAGGTGCCATTCAATGCCGCCGGTGATGTGCGACCGTTCCTTGTTCTCGAAGCCGACACGGACATAGCGCGCTGTGATTGGTCCCGCAACATCGACGTCGAAGGTTGGATTGGTGCCGGCGAGATGCTTCGAGAACACCGAATCATGGCCGGCATCGAACAGGCGAACAGTCGCGTGGCTGAGGCGGGCGGCGAATCCCTCGGCTGCCACGGCGCGGACGTGGTAGAGGGCATGGGGCACGCCCAGGTCAACCTCCCAATAGGCATCGACGGACGCATCGGTCGTCTTGGTTTCGGTGGCGTAATTGCCGTCATTCGCGTTGGTCGCGGGCGGCAGGTTGTCCTGGTACCGTACCATGTAGCAGTCCCGTCCCTGGGCCAGGTTCGGCGCGGTCAGGACGATCACCTCGGCCAGCGACACGATCCTGTCGCCGGCGCCGTTGGCGGCGCCGCCTTCGAGTCCGATGCGCACGTGACGACCCGACGCGCCCGCCGGGGGGTCGAAGCCCCAGACCCCGCCCAGACCCGGATTGGTCAGGGTGGTCGAGGCGACTGTATTGGATTGATCATCGAGGATTCGCACGACCAATCCCGCGAGTCGGGCTGGTGTGGTGTCGCGCCGGTTGACGACCTCGATGCGCTGGATCGGGCGGACGCGGTCGAGCGTGAGGGTCCAAAAACTGTTTGTGAGGTCGGCGGTCTGGGAGAAGGTTGCCGGATCGCCGTCGATGGCCAGGCTGGCCGGATAGGACGGGCTGAAGTCGCTTGATTGTCGGGCCGTGGCGATGGCGCCGAGCGCAATCGGGCCAGTCGCCACCGAGGGGTCGCCGAACGCGCGCACCTCGGCCAAGGCGACCTGGTGTTTGCCGGCTCCGTTGGGCTGGCCGTTTTCGAGGCCGATCCGGAGGATGCGCGCGTCCAGGCCGGCGGGGAGGTCGGCGGCCCAAGTCGACCCCGGACCGGGATCGTTGACCGGCGTCTCGAAGACAGTGCAATCGCGAAGGTCCTCGAGCCGGAGCACGAGGCCGTTGAGGGCATCGCCGTAGGAGGAGTCTGACGGGGCGACGATTTCGATGCGGGTCAGGGTGTAGACCCGGCTCAGTTCGCACTCCCAGTACGCATTGGGAATCTCGGTTGTTGCGCTGAAGGTGCCTGCGTTTCCATCGAGCGCGCGGGCCGGCGCATTGGCGGCGGACAGGTCGCCGGTCTGGGTGGCCATGCCCAGCTGAGCCAGGTCCAACTGGACTGCGCCCAGAGACGACAGGGCGGAGGCGAGAATGCCTGCCCAGACCAGGGCGATTAAGCGAGCAACTCGGGAACCCGTGTGCAGTGCGGGGGCCGCGCCGGACCTTGGGCGGTCCAATTGCATGGCAGAACTCCGTCTATTGGATTCGGTAGAGGTGAGTCCTGCTTCTGAGGATCAAGGCGTCTCCGGTGACGGCGGGACTCGCCATGAGTGGATCATCGAGCTGGCTTCCTCCCAGCACGCGGAACTCGCGTCCGGGCGCGATAACGGTCGCGCGGTTTCTCTCGTTGAAGAAGTAGATGCGGCCAGGGGTGTAGATGGGCGACGCGGAGTGTTTTCCGCCGATGCGTTCGCGCCAGACCACGGCGCCGGTTTTGGCCTCGACGCAGAGGGCGAATCCCTGGTCATTGACCATGTAGAGCAGGTCGTCGATCAACAGGAGCGAGGCTGTGGAAGGCATGTCTTTGACCACCTTCCACGCGACATGGGTGTCCGTGACGTCGCCTTGTCCGTCGGGCCGCACGGCCCAGAGTTCCGGGCGTTCATAATCGGTGATGACATATAGCAATCCGTGTCCGAAAAGCGGGCGCGGGACCATGGACCAGCCATTGTAGCGCGCCTTCCAGAGTTCGGCGCCAGTGTCGGGATCGTAGGCGAACATGCCCTTGGCGGCCGGGCTGAAGAGTTGGCGGCGCCCGCCGGTCTCGATTGCGATGGGTGTGCAGAATGCCTTGCGGCAATTGCTCGGAAACTGGCTGTAATCGACCGACCGGTCTGTCCTCCACACGGTGCGCCCCGTGGCCTTGTCGAGGGCGACCACGTATTGAACATCGCGGCCATCGACCGGGACATAGAGGCGGTCCCCATCGAGCATGATCGACGCCCCCGGACCTTCGTGATGATCGCAATTCAAGTCACGACGACTCCAAAGGACCTTGCCGTTTTCCGTGTCGAGGCATGCAGTCCCATACGTCCCGTAGTGGACATAGACCCTTCCAGCTTCGATTGCGGAAGTGGGCGACGCGTAGCTGTTGAGGTTCGATATGTGCTCCGGCTCGGGCGTGTCGAAAACCTTGACGTCCATCACGACGCGTCCGGTCTGGGCATCCACGCACACGGCGTACATCTCACGCCCGTCGGTGGTGGCCGTCGTGAGCCAGATTTGCTCGCCCCAGACGACCGGCGATGACCAGCCCAGATCGTGGATGGCCGTCTTCCAGACGATGCGGTTCGTTTCACTCCACGACAACGGCGGGTTTGCATCGAGGGCGTGCCCGTTTCTGAGGGGGCCGCGCAGTTCCGGCCAATTGACGGCGGCGAGACTGGACACGACGCAAAGGGCGGACAGGAGGAGAAGCGCGCCATTGACGAAGGCTGGTCCCCGGTGGAATCTGGTTTCGGGACTCGATTGAGCGCGATCGCAGTTCGGATCTCTGGACTTCAGCATGGGCGTATGATCCGATGCCGCCGTCGGGAAAGCGAGCATTCAGTGTGCGAAAAATGAGAGTGCGCGACCATTTGGCAAAAGCAGAAGGCTCGGGCCTTTGCCTCGCCTTGGTGGGCGCGCAAGGTCCGAGCCTCTGACGGGCACGGTTCGGAAGCGGACTAGGTAGTCGGAATGAAGGCGGTGCGACGGGCGCGGTGCAGGCGGCGCCAGGTCATTCCGACGAGGCCGGCGGCGAGGACCAGGCCCGAGGCGGACGGTTCCGGGATCGGGGTGATGGCGCCGACGACGGCGACGTTATCGAGGCGGAGATTGCCCGTGCCGCTTGCGTTCCAGCCGTAGAAGCGGAACTCGTAGGAATCGCTCGACAACCCTGTTGTGGGTGTGAAGTCAAAGACCCGGCGGCCGAGCGTGGTGGTCACTTCGAACTCCTGAGAGCTTTCGAAGTTCACGCCGTTGCGCCACAATTCCACCTTGCCAATCTGTGGGCCGGTGCTGCTGCGCGAGGTGTCCCAACTCAGCGAGGAGAGCGCGACCTCGTATCCGACGTCCGGGCGAAATGCGAACGAAACGAATTCGTTCGGATCCTGCTCCGCTCCCTGTGTCCAGTGTGAACTCGAGAAGGCATCGATTTGGTTCACGGCGTTGACCTGGGTCCGTGCGAAGGCGCTCAGAGTCATGTGTTCCGGCGCCGGGACCGTGGCATCTCCGCCCGGATCGCTGCCGGGAAATTCATAGGTGAACAACACTTGCGCGTGGACTGTGAACGCCACAGCCCCGCCGACGAATGAGACGATCAGTTTCTTCATGGTGCTCCTGACGGTTACGGATGTGTATTTGGTGTTTTCCTTGGCGAGGAGGGCTTCCATCTGTCGGCCGAGACCTGGCGCCCGCTTCAAGCGATCCGACGTTGGGCTCGTCCGACCCCGGTGTTGACCTCCTCGTGCCGAGACGGGCAAGCAGTTGCCGTGCCAGGGTTGCCGGCAAGCCCGGAGGTTTCACAGAGCTTCGCAGAGTCTGACATCCGGTCTGTGGCTAAACCGCGTCCAGAAAGGGAATCGGGAGCATTCTGTCGGTCCTGCGGGTGGTCTGCCATGAAAACAGTGTGTTGCGGTGCTTTGTCTCTCGAATCTGGGGCGGTTTTACTTCTCTAGCCCGCATAGCAGTCCTCTTGCGGAGTCTCAGTGCCCTCCCCACCATCGGTGTGTAAATATGCGGGCGAGCCCGGATCGGTCACGGGCTCCGCGCTGAACCGCATCCGGGCTGGTCGGCGGGTGTCCTGTTGTTGAGCCGGGAGTCGAAAGGGTGTCCCGCTTGAGGACAGGCAGAGACCTGGAGGCGAGCGAGCTATCGGGCATCTTCCGCGGATCGGTGACCCATTGTCGGGTTTCGCGATTGCAGGCTCGGCTTCAGCCGGTTTTCTCCGCGTGCTCTGCGCCTCTGTGGTGAATCCCCCTCGATGACAGTACGGTTCCGGATTGAACCACAGAGGCGCGGAGAGCGCAGAGAAGAACAATTCCCGACTCAGCGTCCGCAGCAATGCTTGAATTTCTTGCCGCTACCGCACGGGCAAGGCTCGTTGCGCCCCACCTTCCGCTGGGACACCGTTTGCAGGAGCTCGAAATGCCGCTGGCGCGGTTCGGCGCTGGGTTGGAGCATCGCCTCCAACGGCAGCCCCTCTGCGCCGAAGTCGAACGTCGTCCTCAGGCGAAGTTGGTTTTCGCCCGCGACAGTTGCGGTCGTCCGGGCCTTTGTCGCATGTTGTGCCAAGGCAGCAACCTCGTCGGACCGGCCAGTCTTCTTGTAGAGGTCGGTCAGCCGGGTGATCAGCTCCTCGCGATCGCGCACGCCGGGCACCGCCAACCCGCGCTGAAGGAGTCCCTCGGCTCGCGCATGATCGGGCCTGGCATTGTGGCGCGGAAACCAGTGCAGGTCCGACCACGCGATCCAGCCCCAGCCCCATTGCGGGTCCTCCCTCAGCCAGGCCTCGAAGAGGCTCTCGGCCTGTGCGCGCTCACCGCTGCCCCATGTCGCCTCCCCCAGTGCCCAGCGGATGAGCTCGGTCATGTGCGAGTCGTGCCCGCCGAAGCGCTGCAGGAACTCGTCTGCCCAGCGCATGCGTTGGCGATGGTACTCCGGACGGCCCACCGAGGCATTGCTCAGCGCAATGTCCAGGTCCTGCACCCAATTCGCGACGAACTGAGTCCCGCGCAACTCCTCGTCGAACTCGGCGATTGAGCGCACGCCGCTCCGCTCGAGGAGAGTCAGGAAATCGCGCCAGACGCCCAACCAGCAATCGCACGCGGCCGCAAGGTCCCGCTCCTGGAGCCGATACCCCTCCTGCATGCGTTCGTCGAACATCTCCGTGCTGGGGATGTCGGGAAACCACCTTTCCCACAGCAATGTGAAGGCGAACCAGACCCAATCCTCGCCCATCTTGGACCGGGCGATCGGGCGGCGACACCCCTTAATCGCCTCGCGAAAGATGGCCTCGGCGGAGAGAAACTTGTCCACCAACTTCCGCAATCCCTCCCGGTCAAGCGCAATGCCGAATTCGGCGAGTTTGGACAACAGGGCGTCGTCGGACAGCTTGCGAGCCTCCGACAACAGGACCTTGCCGTTGCGTTTGAGTTCGGCCCGATACGCCGCGTCGCGCGCTGCCTTTTCCTCGACGACCCGATTCATTGCGATGAATGAGAAGCTCATGCTCGAGCACCGAGATACACGCCTCCTGTGGGACGTTCAAGTCCCAAGCCGGCTTTGCCCGGACTGCATCAAGCCCACCTTTTCGGGGCGGGGACGGCTCATCCCCAACGAACGTCGTTGAAGAACCTGTTCGAGGCGAGGGGCCGTCGCCAGGGACGGCAGCCCTGCGCTGCTCCCGAGAGGCCGACCCTGCTGGGCCCGAACCGGACAGTCATCGGACGGAATTCACCTCAGAGGCGCGGAGCACACAAAGGCGAGAGCGGACAAGGCGTACATGCCCATGGTGGCGTCTGCATCGGTGTTCGCGCCTGTGCGGTCGATTTGTTTTGGGTGTTGTCTTGAAAATTGGAAATCGGTTTCCTATTTTCAAGACATGATTGACCGAGCCGTGGCGCAGTTGCTCCGACGACGGCTGGCGCAGTTTCCCGCGGTCACGCTTGTCGGGCCGCGCCAGTGCGGTAAGACGACGCTTGCCCGCACGCTGGCGCAGAGTTACTTCAATCTGGAAGCACCGGAAGAACGGACTCTCCTCGATGCCCGGTGGGAGGAAGTCGTCGCCTGCGATGGACCGGTGGTGTTCGATGAAGCCCAACACTGGCCGCAGTTGTTCCCGCGGTTACAGGGCGCGATTGACGCGCGGCGCAAGCGAAACGGGCGCTTCATCCTCCTGGGCTCCATCGCGCCTTCGCTGATGCGGGATGTTGGCGAGTCGCTGGCGGGGCGCATGGCGGTCGTTGATCTGGCGCCATTCTGCCTGGGTGAGGTGGATGACCTGGAGCGACTCTGGCGCTGCGGCGGCTTTCCCGACGGCGGAATACTTGGCGGTGAGGCCTATCCCGTATGGCAGGAGAGCTACCTGCGTGCCATGGCGGAGCGCGACCTGCCTTCGTGGGGGCTGCCCGCCAAACCTGTGGTCACGCAACGGCTCTTCCGCATGGTGGCGGCCGAACAGGGATCGATCCTGAACTTGTCGAAGCTGGGCCAGAGCCTCGGCCTCTCGCACCACACGGTCAACGCCTACCTCGACCATTTGGAAGGCTCCTTCTTGATTCGTCGGTTGCTGCCGTTCGCGGCGAACCTGCGCAAACGGCTGGTCAAGGCGCCCCGTCTCTATTGGCGCGATTCTGGAGTGCTCCATGCGCTGCTGCGGTTGCCCTCTGGCGACGACGTGCTGGCCCAGCCTTGGGCTGGTGCCAGTTGGGAAGGCTTTGTGATCGAGCAGATTCTGACGGCGCGCGCCATCCGCGGCGAGGGGTGCGATGCCTGTTTCTTTCGCACCCACGACGGTTACGAAGCCGACCTCGTGATAGAAAGCGGGCGAGCGCGCGAGGTGATCGAAATCAAGCTGACGTCGGGACCGACTCCGGAGGACCTGGCTCGGCTGGCTCAGGTTGGGCAACTGATCGAGGCCACCCAACTGGTGCTGCTGTGCCGCGTCGGCCGGTCCGTCACGACCGGTCGCCAGTGGGTGACGAACCTTCCTGACTACCTGCAAGCGAAGGCCTGAGCCGAGGTTTGTCTTTGGTTTTCCAGACAGGTCGGTCCTTGGTATTGATCGATGGAACCTCAGTGCGCCCTACGGCTTCTATCGCGCGGTGTTGCAGTGACCCCAGAGACAGGCCACCAGGATCGGGCGCTTCCGCTTGGAGTTGATTGGCCCTCCCTCTGCGCGCTCTGTGTCTCTGTGGTTCAATCCGGGGCGGTGACAGTCATCGGATGGGATTCACCACAGAGGCGCAGAGCACACGGAGGGAAAAGCGCCTCATGAAGCGGGGCGGATCATGAATGGCGGATGACTCCTTGCGATTTCCTTCATGTTTCGTCCTGATTGTGCAGCCATGAAATCATTGATCTCCCTTCCAGACCGGGCGATGACGGGGAATCTCGGCTTTGAAATCGCCCAGGCTCGACCAATGCAGCCGCCGGTTCAGGTCCACCTCCGCGACGGCGACGGCGCCCCATTCCGTGGCTTGGGCGACGACGCGTCCTTCGTGGTCATAGACGGCCGAGATCATCCAGCGGGTCGCCACGTCCGTGTAGGTGCTGCTGACGATGTAGACGTGGTTCTCGCAAGCGCGCGCAGCGGCGAGCAGCGGGTTGCAGCCCCAAACGGGAAAGGCAATGACTTCGGCACCGTTGATGCTGAGCTGACGCGCCACCTCGGGGAAGAAACCGTCGTAGCAGATCATCATTCCGACGCTGCCGAACCGGGTGTTGAACACCGGGTAGTCGACGCCGGGGGCGACTCCACCTTCGATCTCGGTTCGCGGCAGGGCGACCTTGCGGTACTTGCCCAGAATCTGTCCATCAGGGCCGATCAAAACGGCCACGTTGAAAATCCGATGCCGATCGCGTTCCAGCAAGCCCACCACCAGGTGCAGATTGTGCTCGCGGGCGAGGGCGGCAAAGAAGTCCGTCGAGGGGCCGGGGATCGGTTCGGCGGCTTCAGCAAAGCTAAGGCCATTGCCGCAAATGGTGATGGTCTCAGGCAACACCAGCAGGTCCGCCTTCTGGCGAGCGGCTTCCGCAATCAGCGGGGCGAACAGGCGGCAGTTGTCCGCCGCGGTCTTCTGGCCGGACGGGCGGAAATGGGCAGTGGCGAGGCGGACCATTCGGGGCTCCGGGGCCGGCACTTCATCGAGGGAGACGCGGCTCCACTCGACCCTGGCGCCGGGGGCCCAGCGCAAATGGAGTTCGACCACTGCATGGGTTGCCTTAAGCGGTGCAAGGTAGGTGTCCGAGACTTCCATCCACCCCGTGGCGTCCGCGCCTTTGTCGGTCGGGTACTCCGGCTCGGCCACGGGCAGGGGTCCGTCGCGGTAGCTGAGGGCTCCGGGTTCATCGTGGAGGACCTGGCGCCCCTGGCCGTTCTGCCAGAGAATGCGCGCAAGCACATTGCGGCGGGGCGTCGGCACGTTCTCCGTGCGGCGCAGCGCGGCGAAGCGGTAGTGCCGTCCGCCCTGGATCGGGACGGTTTTGGTCCAATGACCATCGAGGCCCTCGCGCGCGTCCGATGTGATCACAAGGCAGCCTTTGCCATCGGGGCCGCCGGAGGGATCGAAGGCGAATGCGGGCCGGATTTCCTCGCGCGCGGCGACGCCCTGCCAGCCGTCCGGCGGGGTGGGTCCGTCGGCCGCTGCAGAAGCCGCCACGCGCATCCAGAGACTGGCGAGAACGAGACAGAAGCAGGCAGGTGTTTTCATACTCGGTGAAGGCCCGTTCAAGGAGACCGGACGATGGTGCGCCCAGATGAGCGAGTGGATACAGGCGCAGGGGAAACAGGTCAAGCGACAGTTGATGTACTACATCACGTGCCCGAAGTGCGCCAAACACTACGGCAAGAACTACGTGGTGATCCTGGCCGAGGTCCGACACGCCTTGGCCGGACCCATGCGGTGGTTCGACAGGCGGATGGAACATGGGCACCCAGTAGTGACAATCCCTCGCCGAACCGGTTCTCGAATCCGGCACCAGGCCGTCAGAATCACCATTGCGGAGCCGATCCGGCTATCCTCACATCCTCAAAACTGCCTAATAAGGTATTGACATCTACGCGTCTGCATCTAGCTTTCAGGGCAGTGATTTGATTCGGGTGGCGGTACGTTTCTTCAGCGGGGTTCCCCACCCCCACCTCCTTGGCGTCTGCTGCCCGAATCTTGCTTCTTCTGCGCATCCCATTAACGGCTGATCGGTCTACTGCGAACCCGTCCAGGCCCGATAGAGCGCGGCGATTTCGTCCGAAGACAGCGCGTCGGAATGGACCAGCACACGGTAGCGGAGACGGACGGTTTCGTCGGGTTCGAGGTCGATCGAACCGCCTTCGGGCCAGTACATTGGCGTCGGGGAGAAGAACCCGTAATCGCGCGTGAACCAGGGGGGTGGCGACCAGCGATTGGCGGGATGGGACAGGATCGTCACGCCCTCGGTCGCTCCACCCCATTTACCCCGACAATCCGCCCAAAGGGCCGGCTTGCCGAATGTTCCCTTCTCGTCTTGATCGCCCGCGTCGTTTGTCAGGGTCCCTCCGCCGGTCACGGCGAGTTCGGGCGCCATCCGAACCGAGAACAGTGAGTGGTTGGTTTTCTCGATTCGGACCTTGCCCCGCGCGCGCAGGGTGATGTCGAAGTCGATGATGCGCCGGTCCGGCGTGGGAGCGGTGATGACGATGCGGCGGCGGTCGGTGAAGGGCGACTCGGCGTCAGGACGTTGCCATGCGCATTCCTGTTCGAACTCGATGGCGTTGCCGGCGGCTTTGAGGAGCCGCACGGACTGGGAGGCGATGCGTCCTCGTTCGAGGCCCTCCTGCCAGTAGTTGCCGCCATTGACACGGTCGCATCCGAAGAAGATCGAGCTGTGGTGCGGATACGGCTCTGTGCGGCACGTGGTCACGCTTCGTCCGGTGCGCGGCCCCATCACAGGATAGAAGAAGGGATACTTGCCATCGGGGGTAAACAGGTACTCCGTGAACAACCGCTCGCCGGCGTACACTCGCACGCGGTCGTCCAGGACCTCGGCCCGCAGGCCAGGTGCAGCCGTAGAGACCTGGGCAGGCGATGGGGTTGCGACGGGCTGCGGTCGGGACCCCTTCTCGATAGCGGACTTATAGGATGCATAGGCCTGTGCCAGAGCCTCGTGTTTGAGGTTGCCCCGGTGAACCAAGACCCGGTAGCCGCAGCGGATGGCCTTGTCCGGCGGGAACGTCTGGCTTTCCACGCCCGGCCAACCGAGGCACAGAACCCCGTAGTGCCGGGTCAACCACATTGGCGGGTAATCCGGATGATCGGGCGAAACCAGGATCGCCGCGCCGCTCGATGCGGACTGCCCGGCGAAGCGCGCGCTCAGATCGGTCCAGGCGAGCCGGGTCATGTAGAGATCGTCCTTGCTGACGCCGAGCGGGGTCGTGATCACCGTGTCGGTCCTGGGCGCAAACCGGAGGGTAAGACCGCCGTAGCTCTTGCCTTCCGCGCCGGCGAGGCTGATCGGCTTGCCGATCGGCTGCCAGGTGAACTCGAAGTCGATTGCGCGCTGTGTGTCGGTGGCGGGGTGGGCGGTGACCCAGACGCGTTCCTGCATGACTTTCGAGGCGCCGATGTACCAACCGTTCTCGATGCCGAGCAGCGCGGCGTCGGCGCGCGTCTCGCGTGTCAGCCATCGCACGAACCGCTGCTCGATGCCCTTGAGCATCCAGAGGTCGGTCTCCTGCCCGCCCACGCCCACATGCGGCCAGGCCCAGAAAAGACCGCGATGGTGGTAATGGTCCTTTGGAAAATCGTCGGTCAGCACTTCGCCGTCCAAACCATAAAGCGGGTGGATATACGTGCTTCGAAAGCGGTCGGCTGGGACGCCCTCCGGCTTGGCCAGGTCGTGGCGATACACAAGAACGGGCCGGTCGCCCTCCCACAGGCCAAGCGAGCCTGCATCCACATCGGCAAAACGGAAGCCCAATTCGGCCAAGGCGGGAAAGGCGGCGCCCATGACCAGGATCACGCCGATCAGGAGAAACAGTCTATCCCGCCGCGGGAGATGGCCTCGATGATCGAGTCGGGATGGGGAGGCCGTGGAGGAAGACGGGGCGAGGGCTGGGGGTGTTTGCATAGGCGCGGCGTGAATTGGATGGGGTGTTGACAGGTGGAAAAACAAATGGCAGACGCGGCGCGCGTCATTTTGATCGGTGGTTTCCTCGACCTCGCTGTCTCTTCTTGAGAGCGACCGTCTTGGGGCGGGACCGCGGGATGAGCACGATCGGGCATCCCTCGTAACCAAACGCGCGGCGCAGTTGATCGGCCAGGTACTTTTCGTACGCGGGGGTGGAGAGCTCCGCGCGATTGACAAACAAGAGGAATGTGGGTGGGGCCGGCTTGACCTGGGTTGCGTAGTAGAACTTCATTCGCGATCCGGCCGCGCTGACCGGTTGGCGGCGCTCGATGGCATCGTGAAGCGTGCGATTCAGGATGGCCGTGGGGATGCGCTGCTGCATTTGCGAGGCGACGAAGCGGACGGCCTCGAGCAGGCGGTCCAGGTGGAAGCCCGACTGCGCGGAGGTGAAGATGACCGGCGCATAGTCGAGGAAGAAGAGTTTCTCCTGCACCCATTGGCCGAACTGAGCCAGTGTGCTCCGCGGACGCTCCCCGCGCCTGCTCATGGCCCCGCCGGGCGCGCGCGCCCGCTGCTGCGCGCTTTGGACCGCCGCCTCGAACAAGTCCCATTTGTTCACCACCACAAGACAGCCCTTGCGGGCTTCGACGATGCGGTCGGCGATCTTCTTGTCCTGTTCGAGGATTCCGGCCTCGGCGTCGAGGACGAAGATGACCAGGTCACATCGCTCGATCGACTGCTCGGCGCGCTTGACACTGAAGAACTCGATCGAGTCAGCCACGCTGCGAGTCTTGCGAATACCCGCCGTGTCCACCAGCACGTAACGCTCGCGCCGCCCGTCAGTCTCGACCTCAAAGGGCACGTCGATCGCATCCCGTGTCGTCCCGGGCATCGGGCTGACGATCACCCGCTCGGATCGGGTCAGGGCGTTGACGAGCGAGGACTTGCCGACGTTCGGACGCCCGACAACGGCCAGCTTGAGCGGTGTCGACGCGGCCTGATCGCCCGTTGCGAGGGCGGCGTCCGGGTCGGCGGCGGGAAGAAGGCCCGTAGCCGCTTCGATCAACGGTTCGATCCCGCGGCCATGAATGGCGGAAATCGGGAAGACCCGCTCGAACCCGAGTACGCTGAACTCGGGCAGCCCTGCCTCCGCACGCGGCTCGTCGACCTTGTTGACGGCGACCAGGATGGGTTTGCCGGCGCGTCGGAGGTGTTGGGCCACCTCCCGGTCGAGCGGCGCCACCCCTTCCTGCACATTCGTCACCAGAATGATGCCGTGAGCCGCTTCCAGGGCAAGATTCACCTGCTCGGTCGTCGCCCGGACCACGACGTCGTCGGCCTTCTCTCCCCGCATCAGGCCAAGTCCACCGGTGTCGATCAGCGTGAACGAACGCCCACGCCACTCGGCCTCGGCCGTGATCCGGTCGCGCGTCACGCCGGGCTGATCGTGGACGATCGCGATCCGGCGTCCGACGATGCGATTGAACAGAGCGGACTTGCCGACATTGGGACGTCCGACGATGGCGATCAGACCAGGCACGTCCCGAGAATGACCCGGGGAAAGACCGTGCGAAAGTCAAAAGGTGGACGATCCGAGCGGGCGCAGCGCCAATTCATGAAGTGGAGATAAAGTGACAGGTTATTTATTCTTGACATGGCAGGGGACGAACCGTCCCCCACTCCGGCCTTTTCGCCTTCATGAGTTGGCCCTGGGGCGGGCGCACAAAAGAATCCGCCCTGACAGGACGGACAGGATAGAAGGGCGGCTGAGCGCCCTGGCGCCCATCGCTGCGGGATGGGCAGATCGAGAATCGCCGGTTGCGCGGGAAGTTCCTTGAAACGGGGGCGGGAAAGAGTCCAATCTCGAGCGATCGCGACTTGATTGACGTGTTGAATCAGGACCCAGCCTATCCGAATTTCCGACACGCCCTGCTGTTGGTGGCGGTTGTGCTGGCCTTACAGGTGGCGTTTGCGATCCCGCTCGCGGTGCTGGGCGTCGTGCTGAAATCGCGCGTGGTCGAGAGCCCGTGGAGCCTGGGCATGATGAACCTGCTGGCGATCGGGGCGGTGCTGGGCTGGGGCTGTTGGAAAACCGGCGCGCCCTGGCCTGAACTCTTCCCCCTGCGCGCCGTCCCGCTCGCGGTCTGGTCTGCCGTCGCGGTGAGCCAGGCGGGAATGCTGATCGTCGGATCCGAGATCGACAACCTCGTCCGCTCCCTGCTGCCCCCACCCTCTTTCTTTGCCGACCTGTTTGCCGGTCTCACCGCGGACGCGTCCGGAGGCTCGTTTTTTGCCCTCGTTCTGGTGGCCCCACTGACCGAGGAACTCCTTTTCCGCGGTCTCATCCTGCGCGGACTGCTTCGGCGCGGCTCCGTGACGTCTGCGATTGTCCTGTCCGCCCTCCTTTTCGGGCTGATGCATCTGAACCCCTGGCAATCGATCACGACGACGATGATGGGGCTGCTGCTCGGGTGGTGGACGGTGCGGACAGGTTCGCTGCTGCCGGCGTTGGCGGCGCACGCCTTGAACAACTCGAGCGTCCTGTGGCATCGGCATCTGCCATTCGAGGTCACAGGATTCAACAACGCCGATGTCATGTCGGCGACCACCCAGTTCCAGCCGTTGTGGTTCGATGCAATCGGCGTGGCGCTGCTGGCCGCGGGAATCGTCTGGCTTCACCGCGTCCAGCCCCCTCGGAATCTTCGGCTTGCGGGTCCGGGCGAGCGCGGTCCGAACGCACCGGACCTCGGGGTCGAGCCGGCCAGGTCCGACGAAGTCCCGCCTGTGATCGACCGCGCCCGGGACTTGGCGAGCGAGGGACCGGTCAATTCTCCGCAGAATTCCTTTGACAGAACCGGCATCGACGGCTCGCATGGCAGCAGATCATCCTAAGAGCGCATGAAAAACTCTCTTATGACCCGCCGTGAGGCGATGCAACGAGCCGGGCTGGCAGCGACGGCTTGCGTGGCCGGCGCTGCTCAATTCCAGGTCGCAGCCCAGAACTCGGCTTCACCCGCTGCCCCCGAGGCGGAGCCGTATCGGCTCCCGCCGCTCCCCTATGCCGCGGATGCCCTCGAGCCGCATATCGACGCCCGGACGATGGAGATACATCATGGGAAACACCATGCGGCCTACGTGCAGAACCTCAACCGGGCGGTCGCCGAGTTTTCCGCCCTGGCCGCCAAACCGGTCGAGGCGCTCGTCCGGGACCTGTCGGCAATCCCGGAGAAAATCCGCACCGCGGTCCGAAACAACGGAGGCGGGCATGTGAATCACACCCTCTTCTGGCAGTTGCTCGAGAGGAACAAGAACGGTCGGCCCACGGGGGCCCTCGCCAGAGCAATCGAGGACAAGTTCGGCAGTTTCGACAACTTCCGCCAGGAATTCACCAAGGCGGCCCTGGGCGTGTTTGGGAGCGGATGGGCCTGGCTGACTGTCGACGGCGCCGGTCTGCGCCTCGAAGCGACTCCCAACCAGGACACGCCGATCTCGTTCAACCGGACGCCCATTCTCGGCCTCGATGTCTGGGAACACGCGTACTACCTGAAGTACCAGAACCGGCGTGCGGATTACATTGCAGCGTTCTTCAACGTGATCCACTGGGACGCGGTGGCAAATCTCTACAACCAGGCGCGCGCCTAGCCCGGATTTTTCACAAGGTTGAATCAGACAATCAGGCCTCCTGGCGCCTGACTGGAGACGGATTGCCCGGTTCCGAGAACGTATTCTGGAGCCGCGCGAATCGTTGACGCTTGCCCAACAGGCGTTGCTGCTCCGGTACCCGACCGTGGAGGAGTCGCCGATCGCTCCGGAGACACTGCTCCAAGCGCACCGACCGGAGGACGAAGGCGACGACCTCTGGCTGACGATGAACCGCTGCCAAGAAGGGCTCCTGCGTGGCGATCTATCCGATGGCCACCGTGATTGGCGCGGGAAACTGCGCTTCGGAGCCTCGCGGATCGCCTGGCCGATGGGAGACCGCTGGCGACGGCGGAGAACGTCACGGTCACGGCGTGATCGGGACTCGATCATGAAGGCAACCGCCAGGCATGGTGAAGAACAGGTCCGTTGGGGCATCTATCACCGCGACCGGGAGTATGCCCGCGAGGCGGGCGACCCGCGCCTGGGAATGGTGTAAGCCACCAGCAAGTCGGAAGCGGAAGCTGAGGCGGCAAAATCCTATTCGTCAGGCTCAGGGGAGGCGAGGCCAACCTCTGCTGCCGGAGTAGGGACTGGGGACTTGGCGGTAGGTGCCGCCATTGGATTCTGCTACACTGGCATCCCATGCGGGGTGAAAATCAGTCCAGACCCCTTGGTTTTCCGAAGGATTTGACGGTGCCTCCCCCAAACGCCGTTAAGGATTTTTGCGTGATTTCCTGGGCTGATTTCTCGGTGGTT
>MWFF01000049.1 GCA_002071485.1 Verrucomicrobia bacterium ADurb.Bin006
TCCCCGTAATCTTGCAGGTAGATGTCTTCGTATTTGACGCTGCGCCAGAGCCGCTCGATAAAGCGATTGTCCAGGTAGCGCCCACGTCCGTCCATGCTCACCTCGGTCCCGGCCGATTCCACTGCGTCCAGAAACGCTTCGCTGGTGAACTGCGAGCCCTGATCGGTATTCGAGATCAGCGGCACCCCGTGCCCCAACTCCAACGACGCTTCCCACGCCCGCACGCAGAACTCCGCTTCCTGGCTGTTGGACAACTCCCAGCCCAGCACGTAGCGGCTCCACCAATCCATCACCGCCACCAGGTACATGTACCCGCAGGCCAGCGGTACATAGGTGATGTCCGCGCACCACACTTGGTTCGGACCCGTGATTTCCAGCCCTTCCAGCAGGTACGGACAGATCCGATGCCCCGCTTGGGGTCGGCTCGAAAAGGGGCGCGGATAGATCGCTTCGATCCCCATGATCTGCAACAAACGGCTCACCCGCTTGCGATTCACCACCAGGCCCTCCCGACGCAACAACTCTCGTAGCCGTCGACTCCCGTAAACCGGATGCTCCAGATGCAGCTCGTCGAGCCGCCGCATCAGGGCCAGATTCTCCGGCGTCTCCGGACTGGCGTGGTAGTAGTACCCGCTGCGAGAGAGTCCCAGCAGCTCGCACTGCTCCCGAATGCTCAGATCCTCGCATGACCCGATCAGGCTCCGCAGCGTCGTTAGAGTCCCAGTTGCTTGGACTTTTTTTTAAGCCAGTCCAACTCCACCGTCAGCTCCCCGATCTTCTCGTGGAGCTGCGCCACCAACCGCTGCGTGTCCTGGTCCTGACCCGCCGGCGGCTCGAACAATTCAGGCAAGCGATCCCGAATCACACCTTTCCATTGCGTGACTTGCACCGGGTGAATCTGGTACTCTCGAGCAATCTGCCCGACCGTTTTCACACCGATCATCGCTTCCATTGCGACCTTCGCCTTGAAGGCCCCGCTGTGTCGTCTGCGTTTGTTTGATTTAGTTTTACTCATGGTCTCGCTGGTTTCTCACACCCAGCGATCCACGGCAAAATCTAGCTTAACCTCTGGTCCGAATTCCGGGGTCCATTTCAGGGAACAGCTTTGCCTTGAACCGTGGCGCGTGGACGATGCCCCCGCCGCGCCTTTGGATGAAATGGCATTTGCGGCAATCGAGGCACTAGCCCAGGAGCATTACCGCGATCTTTACCTGGAAATGCGCCAGCGCCACTTGCGCCAGCTTCAAGTCGAGAAAGACAAGGCGGATTACAGTTTCCGCGCCCGGCGAAAATTATTGCAAGCGATCGGCCTGCCCGAAGTCCGCGATTACCGGCTGCGCCAACTCGCGCAGGAGGAATCCCAATGCGCGGAAGAATTGCGACGGCAAGGCCAGGTCTTGCCGCAACTGACACCGTTGCTCATGCTTAAGATTTCCTGACTATGTCTGAATGGCGCGAACAAATTGTGCGGCGGGTTGTGCCCAACACGGCGCGGGTGACCGCCGTGTCGGATGCCGATGGCCTGCTCCGCGATCCTGGCGTGTTCCATGCGATTCAGGCCAAGGGCTTCGCCATCGTCCAGTTTGAAGATTCCGTTTCGTTCCGGTTCGATTACGAAAGCCGCTTCCGCCCGAAATGGGACGCGGGCGAGAAGTCCGAACTGGTGGTCGTGTTCAAGCCCGACGAATACGAGTTCGACACCTTGCCTGCCGACGTGCTTGCCAACGCGCATCGCCTGTCCTTCTCGCTCAAGGATATTTTCCCCAAACTGTCCTACGTCGTCGTTTCCCAACTGGAAACCATCTATTTCGATGCGCTCTATCGAGCTCAGCAGCAGTATGCCACCGCCCCGTTGGATGAAACCCAAACCCTCGGTTTCGTGCTGCGGCACGTTTTCCGGATCGAACCGGCGGTGATCAAGAGCCTGCCCGACCTGCTCAAAATGCTTTGCGAACGCCACTATCGCAAACTCAGCATCCCGGCGCTGCTCGACGAATACCTTATCGCGGCGTTGCGGCAGAATCCCGATTTCCAAAGTTGGCCGCTGGAAATCATTGTGCCCAATCCGGCTGCCTTCTGGGAGTTTCTTAATGAACGCTGGCCAGTCTATGTCCGCCAGTCCAAGGGCGGCACAATGAAGATTCAGGAGACACCGCCGACGCTCAAATACCCCGGCCCGGCGTTGTTGCCGTTCGGCCACGATGCCGTTCGCGTCCACATTGATAACTTGTTCGAGGACGGTCTCCTGACGCCCGTGGAATGGGATTGGAGTCAGGCCCTCGACCAAAAATGGATTCGCGTTGGCTTGCTCGGCAACAAGGTGGAGAACACCGATCTGCGCTTTGAAGAGTTGGGCAAGAACCTCCTCAAAGGCTGCCCGGACAAAAACGCCGCGCCCCAGGACTGGCTCGCGTTCGCCTACCGTTACGCGCAGGCCCGGATGCTCTGGACGCAGATCAGCGCCGCCAAGCGCACCCAATTTCAGAAGCAATTCCCGGATTTGTGCGGCTTCGCCAACCAGCAGTTCTACGCCTGGCTCACCGCCAACTATGGCGGCATTTTCAATTACCCCGCCAGCAGCCCGCTGATGGTGCATCACATCCCTGGCTGCATTTCGCACCGACTCAACAGCAACCAATGCCAACGTGCGGCCTTTGTTCTCGTGGACGGACTGGCCATTGAACAATGGTTGGTTCTCAAGGACGTGCTGAAAGCACAGGGCTTGAAAGCACCGATTGAGGAGAACGCTTTGTTTGCCTGGCTGCCAAGTATCACACCCATTTCACGACAGGCCGCCTTTGCGGGCAAATTGCCCCGCTATTTTGCTGATAGCCTGCACCGGACCGACCGCGACGAGGCGGGTTGGCGGCAATTCTGGGCCGACCACTCGTTGTCACCGGCGGAAATTGCCTTCGCCGCCGTACCGGGCGGTCCTGCGGACCTCGCCAAAATCGAGGACATCATCACTTCGCAAACCCGTGCCTTGGGCGTGACGCTGTTCAAAGTTGATAAAATCATGCACGGCATGGAACTCGGCGCGGTGGGCATGGCGGGTCAAGTTCTCACTTGGGCCGAGGAAGGATTCTTTTCCAGCCTTCTCAATTCCCTCCACAAGCTGGGCTTCGACGTCTTCATTTCCGCCGACCACGGCAACACCGAGGCGGTCGGCATTGGCAATCCCAAAGAGGGTGTCCTCAGCGACAAGGGCGGCGAGCGTTGCCGCATTTATTCCGACCCGGTGCTTAACAAGACCTGTCTGGCGGCATTTCCTGAGACTCTCGTCTGGAATCATCCCGGGCTGCCCGATGGCCTCAGCATCTTGTTTGCACCCCACGGCAAGGCGTTCTCGCAGAGAGACACCACGCTGCTTTGCCACGGTGGCCCGTCAGTGGAAGAAGTTTGCGTCCCATTTCTCTGGCTCAAAAGCGGTGCGTAAGCGGGGGGATTCATACATGCAATCAAAGACCGACATAGGTTTTGGAAAAAAAATCCGCGCCGCATGGCTCGATTCTGCGCTGGAACACGCAGCCGCAGGCCGCTCATTCGATCAAGTGAAGGATGCCCTCGCCAAGGAAATTGCTGCTAACAACTCTGGACCGGAGGCCATCCGTAAAATTCAAACGGCTCTTAAACGGGTTTGGTTTGTGCCGCCCGATTACTGCCTGCCGCTCAGAAATGACGCGCTTCGACTCTTCCATAAGAATGCTTCGCCGGCCACTCGCTTTCTACTTCATTGGGGAATGTCCATCGCGGCATATCCCTTCATCGGCTCAGTCGCCGAAACCCTAGGCCGCTTGCTGAAGCTGCAAAAGGAGGCCCGGCTGGCAGACATCGAGCGCCGCATCCGAGAACAACATGGCGACCGTGACTTCGTCAGCCGCATCACGAGGTATGACGTGAGCAGTTTTCTGGATTGGGGCGCAGTAACTGAGGCCAAGAAGCGAGGCGTCTATCAGTTGGCGAAGCCCACTCGCCCCCACAGCAGCGAACAAGTGGCGTGGCTTGCCGAGGCCATGCTGATTTCGCGCGATAAGACTCAAACCCAGTTTTCGGAACTAGGCAACCATCCTGCCCTGTTCCCAATCGCTTTGGACACCATCAATGCCTCCATCCTGCAAAGCAACCCGCGCCTGAAACTGGTGCGCCAGAGCCTGAACCAAGAATATATCCTTCTCAACCAGTGATGAACCCAAGGGATTTCCACACCGTCGCCAGAAGTCAGATCATATGAACCTCCTCGAACAGCTTCGCACGGCTGCCGCCAGCACGACATGTTCTTTCTGGAGTTGGGCGAGGCTGCGGGTTAGGGTCATGGTGAGTTCCGGTTGGGCATTTGTTCTCCAATAATTGGAGCAACCGCCGCTTGTCGGCAACACTCCGGTGTTCCGCTGTGCGGGATGCCGCGCCGCCCAATCGGGCTCAGGGATGGCCAATGATCCTGGAAGTGGAAGAACGACTTAGAAGCTTATTGGGCAGGCGCGGGCATGGGTCCTGGCGCCGGGTCGGGCAAGGCCGCGGTGGTCGACGGGGGCAGGCGCCTGATACCGCGCGAGCGCCAGATGTAGTAGATGGCCGGATAGACCACCAACTCCATGATGGTGGAGGTGATGACGCCGCCGATCATGGGGGTGGCGATGCGTTTCATGACGTCGGCGCCGGTGCCATGGCTCCAGAGGATGGGTGCGAGACCGGCGACGATGACACAGGCGGTCATGGCCTTGGGGCGGACGCGCTTGACGGCGCCGTGGTAAATGGCGTCGCGAAGTTGGGGGAGACTGGCCATGAGGCCGCGCTTCTTCCAGTCCTCGTAGGCGAGGTCGAGGTACAAGAGCATGACCACGCCGGTCTCGGCGTCGAGGCCGGCCAGGGCGACGATGCCGACCCACACCGCCACGCTGATGTTGTAGTGAAGGAGAGCGAGAATGCCGATGGCACCGACGAGCGAGAAGGGGACGGCGAGCATGACGATCGCAGTCTTGATGGCAGAGCGGGTGTTAAGGTAGATGATGAGCACGATGATCAGGAGCGTGAGCGGTACGGCAATCATCAGCCGCGCGCGGGCCTTTTGCATGTATTCGTATTCGCCGCTCCAGAAGAGGTTGTAGCCGGTGGGGAGTTTGATCTCGCCCCGGGCGACGGCTTCGTTGACGGCGCGCATGGCCATCTGGACGTAGGTGCCGACGTCGATGCCTTTGACGTCCACGTAAATCCAGGCGTTCGGGACGGCGCCTTCGCTCTTAATGCCCATCGGAGCGCGAACAGTCTCGATCTTGGCGAGCTGACCGAGCGGGATTTGCGCGCCGGTAGGGGTAGGGACAACGATCTCGCGAAGTGCCCCAAGGCTCTCCCGAAAATCGCGGCTGTAGCGGAGGTTGACGGCGTAGCGTTCCAGGCCCTCGACGGTGGTCGTGAGCGGCATGCCACCCAGGGCTACTTCGAGCACGTCTTGGACGTCAGCGACGTTGAGGCCGTAACGGGAGATGGCCTCGCGGTCGATATTGAACTGAATGTAGTTGCCGCCCATCGTGCGCTCAGCGAAGGCGCTGAGCGTACCCGGCACGGTCTTCACGACCGCTTCGACTTCCGAGGCCACACGTTCCAGCACGGCTAGGTCGGGGCCGGCGATCTTGATACCGACGGGCGTTTTGATGCCGGTGGCGAGCATGTCGATGCGGGTCTTGATCGGCATCGTCCACGCATTGTTGAGGCCCGGAAACTGGATCGCGGCGTTCATGGCCTCGCTCAGTTCATCCGGCGTGCGGCGGCGGTGGGCAATGACTTTGCCGCTGGGGTCTTTGATGTCCACGGCGGGCCATTCCTTCTCGGGCTTGAGCATGATGGTGGTTTCGATCATGTCCATGGGGGCGGGGTCAGTGGCGGTCTCGGCGCGGCCAATCTTGCCGAAGACATGATGCACCTCGGGGAACGTTTTGATGATCTTGTCGGTTTGCTGAAGGATGGCGCGGGCTTCGGTGACGCCCAGGCCGGGGACGGTGGTTGGCATGTAGAGCAGGTCGCCTTCGTAGAGCGGTGGCATGAACTCGGAGCCGATGTTCTGGAAGGGGAAGATTTTGCCGACTTTGAAGGCCCACTGTTTGACGGGGCCGTCGGGCAGGAGGCGGGCGGCGAGTTTGTTCCAAGGGAAGAACACCCAGACGACGAGCGTGGCGGCCAGGGTGACGACGACCCAGCGCCATTTGATGACGAAATCAATGACGGGGTGATAGAGCCAGATGAGGAAGCGGTTGATGGGGTTCTTCTCCTCGACCGGGATTTTGCCGCGGATGAAGAAACCCATGAGGATGGGAGCAAGGGTGATGGAGAGAAGCGCGGCGGCCGCCATCGAGTAGGTCTTGGCGAAGGCAAGCGACTTGAACATGCGGCCGGACTGCTCGGTGAGCATGAAGATGGGAAAGAACGACACGGTGATCACAAGCAGCGAGTAGAACAGCGTGGGGCCGACTTCGACGGAGGCGTCGCGGACGATGTCCCAGTGAGACTTCCTGGCCCGGTCGTGCTCCATGTGCTTGTGGGCGTTCTCGATCATGATGATGACCGCGTCCACCATCGCGCCGATGGCGATGGCGATGCCGCCCAGGGACATGATGTTGGAGCTGATGCCCTGCGCGAACATGATCAGGAAGGAGATGAGCACGGCGATCGGCAGGATGACGATGGCGACCAAAGCGCTCCGTAGGTGGAGGAGGAAGGCGACGCAAACCAGGGCCACCACGATGCTTTCTTCCAGGAGCTTCTCCTCGAGTGTTTTTACCGCACGCTCGATGAGGGCGCTGCGGTCGTAAGCGATGGAGTAGGTCACGTCGGGAGGCAATCCCTTCATGGCGATGTCCAGCTTCTTCTTCACGTCGAGGATGACCTGGCGGGCGTTGGCGCCGTAGCGGACCACGACCACGCCGCCGACGGTCTCGCCGCGACCGTTCAGCTCGGCGATGCCGCGGCGCATATCCGGGCCGAACTGGACATCCGCCACCTGGCCGAGGAGGATCGGGACCCCCTTCTCGCCGACGCCCACAGTCACTTTGCGGAGGTCGTCGAGCTTGTTCACATAGCCGCGCACGCGGAGGATGAACTCCTTTTCGGCCAGTTCAATGGAGCGCCCGCCGACCTCGCCGTTGGCGCGTTTGACGGCCATGGCGACTTCGGAGATGGAGAGGTTATAGGCGCGGAGCTTGGTGGGATCTACGGTGACCTGATATTGGCGGACGAAGCCGCCGATGGAGGCGACTTCGGAGACACCCTCCACCGAGGCGAGCTGGTAGCGCAAATACCAGTCCTGCATGGAGCGGAGTTCCGCCAGGTCGCGGTTGGTGGAGTTGATGGAATACATGAAGGCCCAGCCGACGCCGGTCGCGTCGGGACCGAGGCTCGGGGAGACACCCTGCGGAAGGCGCCCGCTGAGGCCGCTCAGATACTCCAGCACGCGGCTGCGAGCCCAGTAGAGGTCGGTGCCGTCGGCGAAGATGACATAGACAAAGGAGAAACCGTAGAAGGAGTAGCCGCGGACGACCTTGGCCTTCGGAACCGAGAGAATCTTGGTCGTGATCGGGTAAGTGACCTGGTCCTGAACGATCTGCGGGGCCTGACCGGGCCATTCGGTGTAGATGATGACCTGGACGTCGGAGAGGTCGGGAATAGCGTCGAGCGGGATGTTCTTCACCGCGTAGACGCCGCCGAGCACCAAAGCCAGCGTCCCGAGCAGGACGATGAAGCGGTTCTTAAGGGAGAAGTCTATAATGCCTTTGAGCATGACGGGCCTTTGCGCTCAGTGTTGGTGCTCATGAGCCGGCTGTGCGGCCGCCGGATGCTGCTTGCGCCAGTTCGCCTCGGCGGCTTTGCCGTGCGCGACGGTGTCCGTGGGGACGAGGTCCATCTCGCACTTAGGGCACTTGCCCGGCTTGTCCGAGACAACGTCGGCGTCGGAGGCCATCGGGCAGGTGTAGAGTTTGGCCGGCAGGCTCATCGCGGCGGACGTGGTGGTGATCGGCTCGGGTTTGGGCTGCTCCATGACCGGGATGAGGGTCATGCTGCACTTCGGGCACTTGCCGGGTTTTGACTCGTGCACCTCGCTGTGCTCAGGCATGGGGCAGGTGTAGTAAAGGAGCTTGCCGCCCGGTTGGATCTTTGAGAGGGCAGCACGGCTCACCGGCACGAGGCTCATGCCGCACAGGGGGCATTTGCCGGGGTTGTCGTATTCGATGGAGACGTGCTCGGTCATCGGGCAGATGTACGACACGCTGTTGGTCTGGGTCGCATCGGGCGTAGCCGCCTCAGGCTTCATCGCTGCCGCTGAACTCGCCACGTGGCCCTCATGCGCTGCGTTTGTAGCGGTTCCCTTCGGGCCGCTCATCTTTTGAATCGCCTCGCGGAGCTGGCTTTCCGAGTCGAGCAGGAACTGACCTGAGGTGACGATGTGCTCTCCCTCGCTCAAACCGCTGAGGACCTGGTAGGTGTCATCTTCCGCCTGTGGTCCGAGCGTGACGATGCGGGGCTCGAACTTGCCTCCCTCCAGGGCGACAAAGACTGTGTTGCGTTCGCCGCTGCGGAGCACGGCCATGTCGGGGACCAGCAGGACCGAGGGGGCCAGTTCCGAGAGGACCTGGACGGTGGCGAACATGCCGGGCTTGAGGAAATAGCCGGGGTTGTGGAACTCGATGCGGACGCGGGCGGTGCGGGTCTTTTCGTCCACGTTGGGATAGATGTAGGTCACGCGGCCACGGAACTGGCGGTCTGGGAGATAGGATAGTGTCACAGTGGCTTCCTGGCCGAGCTTCACGTAGTCGAGGTCCTGTTCGTAAACCTGTGCCAGCACCCAGACCAGACCTAGGTCGGCGAGCCGGTAAAGCCTCGTGCCGGCGTCCACCATCTGGCCTTCAACCACCATCTTCTCCGTTACGAAACCGTCCTGGGGCGACACGACGCGCAGGGTCTTGCGCGGCTCCCGCGTACGTTCCAACTCCGCGACCTGCTCGTCGGTGATGTCGTAGAATTTGAGCTTGGTACGAGCGCTGGCCTTGAGGGCAGCGCTGCCAAGGGCGTTTGTGCCCTCGATCGCGAGCACGTATTCCCGCTGGGCGCTGTAAAGCTCGGGCGAGTAGATCTCGAAGAGCGGGTCGCCACGATGCACCTGCTGGCCGGTGGTGTCCACGTAGAGCTTCTCAACCCAGCCTTTGTATTTCGTCGTCACGTCTGCCAAGCCGGCCTCGTTGTAGTCAATCACGCCGACGGTGCGCACCACACGGCGCAACGGCCCGCGAGTGACGGTGGCGGTGCGGATGTTCATCTCCTGCATCGTCATCGGCTCGATCGAGATGACCTTCGAGTCGCCGGCGGCGCCTTCGGTTTCATAGACGGGTACCATGTCCATGCCCATGCTGTCCTTGGCCGGGGCCGGGCTGGTCTCGCCCGGGTTCATGGTGGACTTGTAGAACTTGACCTTCCGCTCGCCGGAGGCGGTGGCGGCAGGCGCCCCGCCTTGCTTGCGCATCGGGGTGAGCTTCATGCCGCAAATGGGGCAGTTGCCCGGCTTGTTCTGGATCGCCTGCGGATGCATGCCGCAGGTATAGAGTTGTTCCTCTGCGGCCTGGGTCGCTTCGTCGTGGCGGTGGCCGCAACCGGTCAACAGCACACCGGTGCCGAGCAGCGCCAGTCCCGCGAGAAGCGCAACTGCACGGCCACCTGTGATTCCAATCTTCATAGGCAAAACTCCAAAGTGATCATTGGTTCATTCCGCCCTGATTCATCTTCTTCGGGGACGGCGCTGAGTTTCCGGGGAGCATGGCCGCACCACTCGAACCCATGCCGCCCGAGGACGCGCCGGCGCTCATTGCCGAGCCGCCCATCTTCTTGCCGACCCCCATGCCCGGGGATGATATTCCCATACCCGCGGCTCCGGCGGCAGCCGGCGGCATGCCTTGCATGATCAGAGAAAGCTCCGCCAGGGAGAGTTCGCGCTGGGTGCGCGCCTCGATCTCGTCGAGGTTGAAGCGCAGCAAGGTCTGCTCGGCTTCAGTGAGATTCAGAAAGTCAATCTGCCCCCCGAGGTAAGCCGAGCGAGCCGCCTCGAGCGATTGGCGTTGCTTCGGGAGCAAGGTCTGCTGAAGGAGTTGGAGGTTGCGCGTGGTCTCGCGATACACGAAGGCCCGCTCGGCCACGTCCACGGCAAGGTTGATTTGCTCCGCGGTCAGGCGTGCCTCGCCTGCTCGCTTGTTGGCCTGAGCTTCGGCGACCTGCGCGGCGAGCTTGTCGCGCCACAAGGGTATGCTCACGGTGCCCCAGGGCCGGTATAGCACGGGACTCATCTTTGCGTCCGCCATGAAACCAAGACTGGTGTCGGGCATGCGCGCTTTGTAAGCCAGACGGATGGCGGCCTCGGCGGCACGGACGTCAGCGGTCATGGCCTTGAGGCGGGTGTTCTCAGCCAGCGCCTGCTCCAACCACTTGTCGGCCGGGACATCGAGTGGGGTGGACTCAAAGCGCGCCGGGACGGGTGGTGTTGGCTGGTTCGACTCGATGCCCAGTGCCGCCTGCCACTGGGCCAGCAGTGGTCCGCGGGAGTCTTCGAGGTTCACGATTTCGTTGTTGAGGCGCTCCTGCTCGATTTGCGCCCGCAACACGTCCTGCAAAGTCGCCTTGTCGACCTCGTTTTGCGAACGGGCCAGCCGCTCCAGCTCTTGCAGCAGGCCGAGGTTCTCGCGGTTGACGCGAATCTTCTCCTCCAAAAAGTAGAGTCGGTAGTAGGTTCGCTTTACCTCGTAAGCGCTCTCCAACGACGTCGCTTTGAACGCGAAGTAGCCGCCCTGGCTGGCGGCGGCGGCGACCGCGCCGGCGGCGCGGAGCTTGCCCATTCCCGGGAAGCTCATCATGAGGCCGGGCATGAGGGACGTGACCACGTCCTGGATGTCCATCTCGAAAGTGAGTTGCGGGTCGGGCAGCGAGCGCTGCACGGTGATACGCTCGACGGAGGCAAGCCAGTCGAAGTAGGCCGCTTCGACCTTGGGCTGGTTCAGGAGCGCGTAGGTAAGGAAGTCGGCGAGGCTCGAATTCGTCGTGAGGGTCGGGAGCGTTGGCTTTTGCCCCGTCGGGCGGTAAGTCCGACTGACGTCAGCGACATGCTGCCGGGCTTCCTTCTCACCCCTGACGGGCAAGCCCCTGCAGCTCGTGAGAACGATAGCCGCAACCAGCAGGCCACCCAGTCCCGCACTAAGGCGCAATCTGAAGACGGTTTGTTTGGAATTCATCGAGTCGGTAGGTGGTTGAGCAGGACGTATTCAGCACCACATTGACCCATTGGAAGCCAGAATGTACTCAACGGGATTCGCGCCGCAATCCTCGCCGCCGAGGACCGGTGGTTCGTCCACCACCGTGAATTGTCGTGCGTGGACGGCGATTCGAGCAGCGGGCTCAGAACGGCCCGTCACTTCGCGGTTCAGTGTTGATGACCGCCGTGGTCGTGCGCCGGGGCGCTGGGTTTCTGGTTATTCTTGGCCGTCTTCTCCGCCTCTTCGAGCTTCTTGACGTACTTGGCCGGTTCCTTGTTGAAAGCCTTCAGGCAGGACTTGCAGCACAGTTTGATCTCCCGGCCCTGGTACGTGAAGACGTGGGGCTTGCCCATGTCGCCGTCGAGCTTCTCGCCGGAGACGACGCACGTTTTGAGCGGATACAGCTTGGGTTTCTCGGTTTTCCCTTCACCGAAAGCGACAGGGATCAACGCGGCGAGTGCCAATGCACAACCGGCGCCGAGAATGACGTTGCGGAGTTCACGGACATTTTTCATGGTCTTCTTTGTATTCAGCGATTTGTTCTCATGGCAGCCACTTTGGCTGCTGTTCACCACGGCTTACACCGCAACTTCCAGAATCCCTCAGCAATTCTTCGCACGGGGCTACATTCCCAGCGCCGGCTTGCCGTTCGCCACGCCGATACCTGGATAACCCCCTCAGCATTCAGTGCCGGCTGCTTCGCCGCCCGTGAAGCGAAAGTTTGAGGGATTCTGCCGGTGGCGGTGTAACACGTAGCAAACAGAACAAACAGAACGGCGGGGTGCCCACCGCCGAAACGAACGAAAGTGACGGCATACCTCAACTGAATTGCGTCCTAACGATCAAACCTGTAACCTTTGGGCGGCGGACGATCGGCCAGCCCTGACTGCCATGAAACACGAAGTTCAACAAGCCGATGATGCCAGACTGCGCACCCTCTTGTGCGAGGCGCGACCGACACGCGAGTTGCCACCGCGTTTCCAGGAATCCGTCTGGCGTCGCATTGAAACCCAAGAAGCTGCGCCTATCCCGACACCTTCACCATTTGGCTGGCTGCAACGCTGGGTCGAGCGTCTGCTCTCGCCCCGCTTTGCGCTCGCAAGCCTGACGCTCCTGCTGGTGGCGGGCGGCGTCACGGGTTTCACGTCCAGCACGGGCGTGGCTAAACAACAGGCCCAAGCGCGTTACCTCTCGGCCGTTGCGCCCAATCCACTCCACTGAAGCCATGCGTCGTCCATTCACCCTCCTTGCGGTCATGCTTCTCGCCGGGGCTGCCGCGTTTTTTGGTGGACAACGCCTCGTGGCCTACTGGTGCGCCAAGCACATGGCCCGCCCCACGGATGACCTCGACTGGCTGCGCTTGGAGTTTCGCTTGAACGCTGCCGAATTGGCCCGTGTCCGCCAGCTTCACGACGGTTATCTGCCCAAGTGCCGCGAGTATTGTGAGCGTATTGACGCCCTGAAACAGGAATTGGAGGTGCTGCTGGCATCCTCCACCAACACGCCCGCCGCCATCGAGCAGAAGCTTGTGGAAGTGGGAACGGCTCGTGCCCAATGCCAGGCCGCGATGCTCGAACACTTCCGGGAAGTGAGCCTTGTCATGCCGCCGGATCAAGGCCGCCGCTACCTCGCCGAAATGCAGCGCCTGACGCTCGGCTTCCACGAACAAATCGAGCGTACCATGTCACCCGCCGCCTCCAGCCCGCATGGACACCGCTAACCCCGAAGCCCTTGACCGGGCGGACATGGCGAAGTTGGTCGGCGGGCACGATGCCGCGCTGAACGACTTGATGGACCGACACGCCACAACGGTCCTCCACTTTCTGTACCGGATGCTTGGCAACGAGGAGGACGCCGACGATCTGGCGCAAGAGACCTTCGTACGTGTCTATCGTGCCCGCGGAAGCTACAGGCCGGAAGAGAAGTTCAGCACCTGGCTCTTTACCATCGCTGCCAATCTCGCCCGCAATCGGCGTCGCTGGCGTTCCCGTCACCCGAACGTTTCCTTCGACGCCCGCAATGGGGATGCCGACCAAAACCTCGGCGACGAACTGCTGTCCGCCGACGCTTCGCCGAGCGAGGAGGCAGTTCGGAATGAACGCTCGCAGGCGGTTAGGGCCGCCGTGCAGGCCCTGCCGGAAGACATGCGCGAAGCCATCATCCTGTGCGAGTGGCAAGACCTGCCGGTGGCAGAAGCGGCAACTATGTTGAGCACTACGCCAAAGGCAGTCGAGTCGCGCCTCTACCGCGCCCGCAATCTGCTCCGCGAGCAACTCAGAGAGTGGTTTTGACCTCGGTGTGCCTTCGGCAGACGTGCGGAAGGTCGAGAATCCTGGAAATTCCGCGAGATCGGCCGGGCGGGCGGCGATATTTGAGGAACGGCGAGTGGGAATGGGATTCGAGGATCAGCCGGTGTCGGCAGGTGCCAGCGCCTCGGTGTGATTCCAGGGCAATTTGGAGCAGAGTTGACCGACCTCGAGTGTGGGATGGGCTAACTTGACCCGCTTGGCTCCCGGGTAGTCTTGGGCCCCATCACGGCCATGACCTGAAGGCATTTGCAGCAATCCCCCGCATCGCGAGCAACATACGGGTGCTGTGAGCCTCACCCAAGCGGAAACTCACCGCGCCACACACCTGGCATGCCGCGGAAGTGTTGCTTTATTTCCTGGCTGCAACGCGGCAAGGTCAGACTCCATGAATGCGATCACCGATTCGCGTACCGATCGGACCTGCCTTCTTACGCTCGCGCTGTTGGCCGGGCTCGCGCTCGGGCTCCACAGCCTGCCGGCGCGGGCGACAGGCTTGCGGGCCGGCATCGCCCGGGGCGACATTACCCCGACCCAACCGGTGATGCTGGCCGGTTGCGCGAGTCGGAGGGACCTTTTCCGGGGCGTGCACGATCCGCTGTCGGCGCGCGCCCTGGCATTCGAGCAAGACGGCCAGCGCCTCGTGCTCGTCTCGATCGACAACCTCGGGTTCTACCACCGGACCGCCGAGCCGTTGCGCACGGCCATCCTGGAGGCGTCCGGACTCAAACCTGCCGAGCTGTTTCTGTGCGCCATTCACACCCACAGCGCGCCGACGTTGACGGTGGATGTCGAGAGAGGCCACTCGAACAACGTCGCTTACACGAGCACGCTTCAGGCCGAGCCGGTTGAAGTGGTGCGCAAGGCCCTCGGCCAACTGGCCCCAGCCAAGATCAGCGCGGGCTCGGGCTCATCGCCGGTGGGCGTCAACCGCCGGGAAGTCGTCCAGGACGAGGCGGGCAAAGCGAAGATCGTGCTGGGGCGCAATCCGCCGTTGCCCACCGACCGCGAGGTGCAGGTGCTCAAGCCGACGCAGCCGCCCGAACACGAGTTGGTCGCTGTGCTTTTCGCCTACGAGGTGCAAAGCGGCCTATTTGCGCCGGGGGCGGGCGATCCGTTACCGTGTTTTCCCGCCTTTCAGTCGGCGGCTGCGCCGGCGGCGGGGCCGCTGCGGATTCATCCCGAAAACCCGCGTTACTTCACCGATGGCGCCAAGAGGCCGGATGGCTCCTTGCGGGCTGTCTATCTCACCGGGTCTCACACTTGGAACAACCTCGTCGACATGGGGCGGAGCGACCCGCCCGAGAAGTTCGAATGGGAGGCCTATCTGAGTTTTCTCGAAAGACATCATCACAACTTCATTCGGTTGTGGGCGTGGGATTCCACGACCTGGGACACCCGCGCCAATGGCGCGTTGGGAAAGGACTTCATCCATCATGTCGCACCGCAGCCGTGGGCGCGCACAGGCCCAGGCACTGCTCTGGACGGCAAACCGAAATTCAACCTGGCCGAGTTCAATCCTGAATACTTCGAGCAGCTCCGCTCACGAGTCAAGACGGCGGGAGACCGTGGGATTTACGTGAGTGTGATGCTGTTCGAAGGCTGGGGCTTGTTCCACGGCAATCGCCGTCGCGGCACTGACGACGGCTGGGCCTGGCGCTCCCATCCCTTCAATCCCGCCAACAATATTCAGGCGCTCAAAGTCGAAGGAACGGATTCCTTCAGCGGGCGGGTTCACACCTTGCGCAGCCCGGAGGTTCACCAGTTCCAAGCCGCGTATGTCCGCAAGGTCGTGGACAGCCTGAACGACTTGGACAATGTGCTTTACGAAGTGATCAACGAAGGCGGTGAGAAGGAGTGGAACTGGTGGGTGATCCAAACGATTCATGATTACGAGCGCGCCAAGCCGAAGCAACATCCGGTCGGAAGTACTGGGCACGGCGCCGAACGGCTTCCGACCATGCTCGCCAGCCCGGCGGAATGGGTCTCTCCGGGGCGCGCCGACGGTTATGCGGAAGATGCTCCAGCCTGGAATGAAAACAAGGTCAGCCTGCTCGACACCGATCACATCTGGGGTGTTGGCGGAAACGCCGGCTGGGTATGGAAGAGCTTTTTGCGCGGACACAATCCCATCTTCATGGACCCTTGCGACGGCTCGGTGCTGGGCGAGGACCGGGGCTGGGAATCCGTCCGCGCCGCCATGGGCTACGCTCGCCGCGTTGCCGATCGGCTGAACCTGGCGGCCATGACCCCCCGAAACGAACTCGCATCCACCGGCTATTGCTTGGCTTGCCCGGGCCAGGAGTACCTCGTCTATCAACCGGCGGGCGGAAAAGAGTTTTCCCTCCAATTGGCATCGGGAGAATACCAACTCGAATGGATCGATCCCTCCCGGCCCGAACTGGCGGGGAGCGACCGCCTGAGTGCCGAGGATGGCAGCCGCCAGTTCCAAGCTCCCTTCGCCGGAAGCGCCGTCCTCCATCTCAAAGCCCGGAGTCAGGCGGGAGTGGCGCAGGAACGCGCACCGGTCCATGCCGTCGTGGACTTGGGTCACCAGTTCACGTTCTACGCCGAGTGACGCTTTCATCGGCAATACCTGCCCGATCAACCGATGGCGATGAGTTGGGGGGCGCTGTTCCACTACGATTTCACGAACGCCAACCTGCTCGTCCTGCTGGACTGCGATCCGCATCTGCGTTACGTGAGGGAGGACATCTACGCGCGTTGCCGGCCCGCGATCGAGCGACGCATGGGCGTCCCGCTTTCCGAAGGCATGGCCGCCGAGATTATGCTGCTGGCGACGGGCGGCGGCGGCTTCTCCTCCGGTCGGACCCTTGGCTTGGCCGTGTTCTGAAGCGGCTGGAGCGTCGAGCATAGTTAGGATCGCGGCAACACCGCGCCAGTCACGACTCCGAGCAATCGCCAGCAGCTTTTGTGGCAGTGATTCGCGCAGAATCGGAAGCCCCGCTTGGTGAGAGAAGGGATGCGACTGATCCGGCTAAGCGAGAAGGGCAAGCTGGTGGTGGCGGGACCGAACTCACTCACGCCGCCTGCTTTGTCTTACGGGCTTGCGGCGCATCGTTCAGGCCGTTACCGTTTGCGTTGTTGTCAGACAATCGAAACCAACGCTGCCGCATGACCGTCGAGCGACTCTCGAAGAAGCCGGAGGACCACACTGGTTCGTTCGGTGCGGGCGTGGTGAAACAGGACCGCGGGACTATTAGGAACTGCACTGCCTGAACCCATGCGCGTTCCCCACCCCATCCCGTACCAGGGCAGCAAGCGGAATCTCGCGCCGGCCATTCTAACCTATTTCCCAGATCGGATCGGCACGCTGATCGAGCCGTTTGCCGGATCGGCGGCACTCACGCTGGCGGCGGCGGCACGCGGTTTGGCCGCGCGCTACGCCATCAACGACCTGAACATGCCGCTCATCCATCTGTGGCGGGCCATCATCGAGGCACCAGAGAAATTGGCGCGGCAATACGAGACGCTCTGGCGGGCACAACATGAGGACCGGCGGCAGTACTACGACCAGGTGCGCGACAAGTTCAACCGAACGGGCCGGCCCGACTGTTTCCTTTATCTGCTGGCTCGCTGCGTGAAGGCGTCGGTGCGTTACAACGCGAACGGCGAGTTCAATCAAAGCCCGGACAACCGTCGCTTGGGCGCGCTGCCGAGCACGATGCGCGATCACATCCTGGGGGCGTCGCGCCTGCTGCACGGGAAGACCGAGTGTTCGACACTTGACTACAAGGAAGTCGTCGCCCAAGCGACGGCGGATGATGTGGTTTACATGGACCCGCCGTATCAAGGCGTCTGCGGTGAGCGCGACCCGCGCTACCTGAAGGGCGTAGTGTTCGACGAGTTTGTGGAAGTGCTGGAGTCGCTGAATCTCCGGAACATCAAGTACCTCGTCAGCTACGACGGGCGCACTGGCGAGCGCGTCCACGGACGCAAGCTCCCAGAGCGGCTGCGGCTACACCTGATCGAGTTGGATGCTGGGCGGTCGTCGCAGGCGACGCTACTGGGGCGAGACGAGATCACGGTGGAGTCGCTGTATCTGTCGCCGGCACTGGCCGAGGCGGGGCAATTGCGCCGGCCGTATCCGCACCGCGCCGCCGAGCAGTTGACGCTGATGGAAAGGAAGAAATGAGCAATCGCAAGCTGCCGCCGGGTTTCGTGAGACATTGCAAGGCGGTCAGCGCCAAGCGTCCGAAGACGGTCATTGACCACATTCTGAAGCACGGCTTCATCACGACGCAGGAACTGAAAGACCGCTATGGCTACAACCATCCGCCGCGGGCCGTGCGAGACGTCAAGGAACATGGCATCCCGATTGAGATGTTCCGGGTGGAGGGCAGCGATGGACGGAAGATCGCCGCGTACCGCTTTGGCGATCCGGCCAAGGCGCGGCCTGGTCAGCAAGTGGGTAGGACGGTGTTGGGCAGGGAACTCAAGTCGAACCTTGTTGCGCTGCATGGCGAACGCTGCGCGATCTACTTGGAGGGCTTCCCTGAGCGCGAACTGCAGGTTGACCATCGCATCCCCTTTGAAGTGCTGGGTGACGTTCCCGGCACGGAGCCGAATCCGGACGACTACATGCTGCTGAGCGGTTCGGCCAACCGGGCTAAGTCGTGGTCATGCGAGCACTGCATCAACTGGTTGGAGTTGAAGAAACCTGAGATTTGCCGCAACTGCTACTGGGCTTTCCCCGACAGCTACTCCCATGTCGCCATGCGCGAGGCGCGGCGGGCCGACATCCTCTGGACCGGCCTGGAAGTCGAGTCCTACGAGCGGCTGAAGAGGCGCACGCTGGAATTACAGAAGAACATCCCCGCCTATGTGAAGGAGATCATCGAGCAGCACCTGAAGTCGGAAGCCGTGAAGAAGTCGGTTCGATAGTTCAGGAAATGGTTGTGAACCAGAAACCCGCCTCGCCATGACACCGATCCACAAATTGCTCAATCGCATCCGGTGGGACAAGGCCTTTGGCCAGGGACGATTTGAGATCGGCTTCTGGGACCGGCGCGAAGGCGTCATCCACCGCGTCGCGTTGCAGGATGTCGCGTTTCCCGAATCGGGTGAGCACACGTTCCAGTTCGTGGACGAGACCGGGCGGCATCGCCGTGTTCCTTTTCACCGGATTCGCGAGGTTTACCGAGACGGTGAACTTATCTGGCAACGACGAACCGCTGGTCGGCATGGTGCTGCCGATGGTCCTTTGGATGGGGCTTTTGTCCCTGTGAGTCTTGCCCAGTCCAAACGCGGTAGATCAGCGTGAAAGAACTTCGGACAAACCGGCGACAGACGGCCGATGAAGTCAAATCCCGCATCTCGAATCGGAATCCGGTCAGCGAGACGGGTCCGAAGCCCGCGCCGTTCACACCCTGGCGTGGTTGCCCGCTGAGGTAGTCAGCCTGAAATCACGTTCATGCCGATCTGGGCACGATCACCCGCCTGGTTGAGAATCCGTTCCTGTCCCCGCAGCCGATTCCCGTAGATGAGGGCCGCATCAACCTCCGGCTCGATCGCCACCTGGACTTTGCCTCGGTCCATGAAATCGCACGCCGTCACCGTCAGGCCGCCTCGTCGCGCGTGCACGCACGGAGCCTCCCGGTCCTTCTGTCCCCAGCCAATGAAGTGACACCCGTTGAACGTCGTGTGGCCCTTGCCCTCCAACACTGCATGCCGGTCCGTGGTGGGGATGTTCCAGAAGCCGCATGCGGTGAATTTCACCGGGCCTTTGTTGGTCTCGGCTATCTCGATCCCCGCCATGAACTGACCGTTGACGAAAGATATTCCTGCGTGGTCCTGAACGTTCTCGACGCGCACCGCCGTTGGCCCGATATCCGAACCGCATTGCGTGAGCACTGCGTTGGGCGCCCCGGCTTTGGTCTTCACAAACTGGTAGCCAATCCGGTAGCCGATGCAGAAGCAGTTTTGCAGGTACTCCCAGTCCGTCCGACCAATAACAAACGCGATGCCCTCTTCGCGGGTGAATTTCCCCAGCTCTCCCTCCCATCCGCCCCAGAACGGCCAGAAATGGACATCGGTGACCCGGCCAACATCGAAGCACTGGTCAATGAACAGTCCACGGTACAGCGCCTGAGCGTAGAGCCCGCGGATGCAATGCCGGCCCGCGGGATAGGTCCCGAAATCCACGGCTTGGTACGGGTTGACCAACAGCACATCCACCAGTGAGCAGTTGTCGCCGATGCCGCGGACCGTCCAGGGGTACGGGACGGGCGGGTTGGTCTGCTTCTGCTCGGGGTAGAAGATGGTCAGGCCGCAGAGCATCGAGTTCTGGTGCAGGGTGATGAACGGCTGGCCGTCGGCCTTGCCCGCCCCGGCGAGCGCGAGCAGTGTGCTGCCTTGAGTCTGAGTCCGGGCGGTCGGCGCGCGGAAGTAGCCTTCGAGCACGACGTTCTCCGGCACATCCAGCGTGCCTCGGATCAGGTAGTTGCCGCGCGGTATCCGGACGACATTGCCGCCGGACTGAGCGGCGGCTTTGAGCGCAGTCTCGAAGGCGGGGGTGTCGTCTTGACGGCCGTCGCCCGCGGCCCCGAACTCCAAGACGCTCAAGCCATCCTTTCGGGGGGAAGGGGCCCGGGTCGGTTCAGCGGCCCGGAGGACCGGCGATGGCACCATGCCGACCAGGGCGCCGGTGGCGGAAGCGAGGGTTGCTTGACGCAGCAGGCGGCGGCGGGAGATCGAACGCACGTTCATGGGGCTGACTTTGCCTTTGCACAGGCGGAGATCAAGTCTTGGCTACGGCTGCACAGGGCGCGAACGATTGCGGCGTCGACCCGGGAGCCCGCCTGGGCATTCGACGGACCTCAATCGAGACCCACCAGGGCAACGCTCGACACTTGGACCGCTTCCTTTTGGCGCGAAATGATGACGTAGAGATAGATGCCCGTCATGCGCCAGCCGGCAAGCCCGCTCGGATCATCGGTGTAGGGAAACGAGATGTTCCCGGCGATGATCAGTCGACCCGAGGCTGTGCGCTGGGGGCCGTGGTTGGGGTTGACGGGCACCCCGACATCCCGCACCGCGCTCCAATGCTCACCATCGCGGCTCGTAACCGTCTGGAGATGGGTCGTCTCCTTGTTCGGGATCTGGTGTGGTGAGACTGGCGTTTTGGACATTGCCCTGCAAGGCCGATGAAAGGGCGCCCCTTCAAAGCGCTCCGAGCGGATCGGGCGGAGCATCAGCGCAATGTTCGTGTGGTCCTGCTGGCGGCGAGCCAACTCGGCCAATCGTTCGGCGTACTCGAAAAACGCCCAGATTCGGGCCTGGGTTTCCGCTAAACGCTTGCGGCTGTCGGCGAGGTCGCGGGTCAGAGCCGCGACGACGTCATCGAGCTGCTGGATTGCGTGCTCGACCGACCGGATGGTGCCATGGGCGGTATCAGTGACCCTCGCAGTGTAGGTGGTCGCACCCTTGAGGACGATTTCAGGTCCGCCCATGAAGGTGTCGGCGACGAAGACCTGGAAGGCTGGACCACCTCAACCGTACTCCCGAGGCCCTCCTCTCGCTCTGCGATCGCGATCCGCACTGAGCCGCGTCCGCGTGTGCGCAGCCCGGCCTACATCCGTCCCCGCTGGCGATTGGCCTCGAACAGAAACGCGGCGGCGGCGCTGGCCACATTGAGGGAGTCAACGCCCGGCGGCATGGGGATGGCGACGCATTCGTCGCACGCCGCGCGCACTGCGGGGGCGATTCCATCGCCTTCGTTGCCGAAGACCAGGCAGCAGTCCCGGGCAAGATCGGTCCCGGCGATGGTGCGCCGGTCGGTGTGCGGATGCGCGGCGACACAGCGCATGCCTTTGGTGCGCAACTGGGCCAGCGCGGCGCACAGGTCGTTTGTCTCGACCACGGGGAGGTCGAAAACGGTGCCCATCGAGCTGCGAACGGCACGCCGCAAATAGGGGCTGCTCGAAGTCTCGCCCACAATCAGCGCGTGCGTGCCAAAAGCGACGGCGTTCCGGACGACCGCGCCCAGATTCTCCGCATTGGCCAGTCCATCCACGGCCACAAAGAGTCTGGGGCGCCCGCTGCGTTGCCAGGCAGTCTCGAGCGCCAGCGGTTCAGGCATCCGCCCGACCGCCAGCACGCCCTGATACATCGAGTATCCGGCCAGGCGCTCGAGCAGAGGGCGCTCGGCGGTGTAGACTCGAATGGAGGGCGCGCGCGCTTCGAGCAGAGGTCGCATCGCCTCCGCGTGATGCGCGGGCATCAGGGCCGAAAGCACGTCGAGATTGCTCTCGAGAAGCCGCCGCACCACCTTCTCGCCTTCGGCGACAAAGATGCGCTCGACGAAATGCTTGTGCGGCAGGCGCATGGTGTGATAGGCCGCCAACTCCGGCGGATCGAACGAATCAATGGGCTGGAAGTGGAGCATGGTGGCCTCAAGATTCCTCGAGGCACTCGCGCACGTAGCGGGCCAGGGCATCTGGTGAAAACGGCTTCGGCAACAGTCGTGCTGCGGCCAGCGCCTGCCATCTCCCATCGTCGAAATCCATCCCATACCCGGTGCTCAGGATCACCCGCAGGTCGGGGCGCTCCGCCTGGAGACGCTGCGCCAGCTCGCCGCCGTCCAAACCGCCCGGCAGAACCAGATCGGCAATCAGCAAGCGAACGGCGGCTCCGTGTCTGCGCCAAAGCCGGGTGGCTGACGTTCCGTTCTCGGCCGCCAGCACCCGGTAACCGGCTCGTTCCAGGACCTGCCGGGCCAGATCGCGAACGGCAGGTTCGTCCTCGACAAGCAGGATCGTCTGGCGGGCACCCTCGGGTGCCGGGGCAAGTTTCGATTTGGGCGCCGCGACCTCTGATTTGGCCACGGCCGGCAGAAACACCCGAAACGTCGTTCCACGCCCCTCGGCGGAATCGACCTCGATCCAGCCCTGATGTTGCTCGACGATGTGACGCACGGTGGCCAAACCCAGCCCCGTCCCTTTGGCGACAGCCTTGGTTGTAAAGAACGGCTCGAACACCCGCCCGAGATTCTCCCGCGCAATCCCCCGTCCGGTGTCGCGGACGGTCAGACAGAGGTAATCGCCGCCCGCGGCTGCGGGCTGCAGGCTTGCCGGCGGCCTGCGCACGAAGCGCAGTTCGGTCGTGAACGTCAACCGCCCACCCTGGGGCATCGCGTCGCGCGCGTTCGCGCCGAGGTTGAGGATCACCTGTTCGATCATGCCCGGGTCGGCCCAGACCAACCCCAGCCCCGGCGCGCATTCGAGTTCGAGCTGGATTTGTTTGCCGAGCGTGGGGCGCAGAAGCCGGGCGACGCCCCCGATCAACTCGTTGATATCCACGCGCCGGGCTTCGAACTGGCGCTTGCGACTGAAGGTGAGCAACTGGCGCGTCAGTTCCGAGGCCTGAGCCACGGCCTCGCTGATGCCGGCCAGGGAGGTCTGCGCCTGCGGCGACAGGCGGCTGCCCAGCGGGATGAGGCTCTGGTGGCCCTGGATGACGGTGAGGATATTGTTGAGGTCGTGCGCGACACCGCGAGCCAAAAGGCCCATCGCTTCGAGTTTCTGCGACTCGCGCAGATCGGACTCGAGACGCTTCCGCTCGGTGACGTCGATCATGATCAGCAGACGGCTCCGCTGATCGCCAAAGTCGAAATCCTCCACAGAGATGAGCATGTGCCGCAGATCGCCGGCGCGCGTCCGGAGCGGGACCTCGAAGCTGGGCATTCTGCGCGCCTGCCGAGGCGAGGCGGGCATGAGGGCCGGTTGATCTTCGCCCCAAATTTCGAGTTCCGCCAGAGTCCGGCCGAGCAGTTCCTTGCGCTCATAGCCGATGAGCCGCCAGAAGGCGGGGTTGGCCTCGATCAGGCGGTGATCGGGGAGCGAACAGATGAGGATTGCGGCTGGACTGGACTGGAAGATGCGGGCGAGCTTCTCGCGCGCCGCTTCGAGTTCCCACTGGATTCGGTTGGTGAGTGTGCGGTCGCGGATGAGCCACTGTTCGGCCGGCTGGTTCTCCCAATGAAGCGCGAGGCAGGCGACCTCGGCGTCCACCACACCGCCATCGAGGCGTACCAATTCGAGTTCCACGGGACGGCGGGGACCGTCGCCAGACAGATCCTCGAGCCGCTCCTGGGCGTCCGGGTGCACCAGGCTCGCGAGGGGGCGCCAGCACAGTTCGTCGGGTTGGTTTGCTCCGAGCAATTCGAGCGCAGCCGCGTTGGCAAACCGGACCATGCCATCCTGATGCACCAAAACAGCCAGCGGCGCTGCGTCCACCAGATTGCGGTAGAGCGCCTCGCTGTCGCGCAGGGCCTTCTCGGCCCGGCGGCGCCCGGTGACATCCACCTCCATGCAGAACATATCCACCACCCGGCCCTCCTCGCGAATCGGGATGAGGCTCGCGCTCATGCACCGGCGGCTGCCGTCCGCACAGGCCACTCTCCAATCCGCCGGCGCCGCGCCGTGCCCGGTGTCCCAAGCCGACTGCACGAGCCGATCGAACGCCGCGGCTTCCTCCCCTTCCAGCAGCAGGTCGGACAACCTGCGGTTGAGGGCGCGCTCCGGAGCGAACCCGTACAGGCCGGTCGAGGCCTCATTCCAGTACCGCACCAGGCCGGCACGATCCACTCGTTGAATCGCGACCAGCGGCGTCGCCTGCAACGAGGCATGAAACCGACGCAGGGTGTCGATGATGGCGTTCTTAGCCTGGCGATGCTGCCTGCCGGCGCGCAGCCGGGCGATGCGGAGCGCCACGTTCCCCGCCAGGCCTTCGAGCGCCTGCAGTTCCTCGGGGCTGGCCGCCACGTTGCTCCGCAACTTGATGTGCAGCATCCCCAACAGATTACGCCCTTCCCTCAAATGCAGACTCACCAAACCGGAGGCGTCGCGCGCCCCCGATCGGCCTGGGGACGGAATCGGACAGATGTTCCGCGGCTCCGCGCCACAAACACCGCAGGCGGACGCCGCCAAGGCACTCCCGGCACCGGACGAGGCAGACAGACGGAATCCGCCCGACGAACCCTCGGGCTTGAGGCAGATCCAGACGGCGCGATAACCCCCGCGTCGCGTCAGCAGCCGGCACACATCACGAGCCAGCGTGGATTCGTCGCGGCCGTTGATGAGGGTGCGCGCGCATTCCATCAGGAGCGGCGCCAGTCGCGACCACGGGCCGATTTCGGCCTCTGGGGCAGACCGGGAGACTGCCGTGACGCCTGGATGAACGCGCACCTTTCCCCTCATGGCCGATGCGTCTGCGCGTATTCGCAGAGTGCCCGCAGGTTGGCCTCGGGGGTGCCTCGAGGGATCTCGCATCCGGCGCCCACGATGAAGCGGGGGCCGGCCTGCCGATGACACAGGCCAATGGCCGTCGTGACGGCCTGCGCCGTGCCGTCGCGCATCAGCGCGACGGGGTTGAGGTTGCCCAGGAGCACCTGATGCGGGCCCATGTGCGCCCGGCCTTCGTCGATGGGCGCGGGATAGTCGAGGTCGACGATCTCGCATCCGAGCCGTCCCATGCCGTCGAGAATGCGGCGTGTGTTGCCGCAGATGTGCAGGCGGACGCGTGTCCCCATGGCGTGCAAGCCATCGACGAGCCGCTTCTCGCTCGGCCAGACGAATTCCTCGTAAATCTGCGGGCCGACAAGCGACGCCGCGGCATCACCCACACCCATCAGGTCGATGCCCGCGTCGATCTGGGCACGGGCAAAGCGCAGTTCCATGTCGATCACGAAATCGAACAGGTCTCGGACGAATGGGGGATCGTCAAAGAAATCCGTCATGAGGGTGTTGATCCCCCGCAGGTCCGCCGCCTCCGCGCAGGGCCCCTCGATCCAGCCTTCGATCAGCTTCTCGGTTCCGATCTTGTCTTTGAACAGAGCCGCCGCCCGCACGCGGTCGGTCATGCGTCCGCCGCCCAGCGGATCAGGCGGCTTGAGACGCCTCAAGACCGACTTGTCGGCCAGGAGCGCCTCGGTCTCGACCAGCGCCGGCGGCTGATCGTCGAAATACTCGACCGTGGCGCCGCAGTCAGCGGCTTCGCGCGCCGGATCCGAAATGCAGGAGACGTAGTCGAAGCCGAAACGCTCCGCGATTTGCAATTGGCTCTCGACCAACACACGATGGTCCCTGGCATACTCGCCGTAGCGCACACCGGCTTCGGTGGCGGCAAAAAGCATCGTGATCGGCATCAGCGGCAAGTGGTCCACCGGCTTGCCCTCCAAATGATGCAACACGCGCTCTCGTCCGGTCATCATCTCCATGCCTGTTCCTTTCCGCGTATTTGCCCAACGCGAGCGGGCCTGAGCCCTCGCTCCAGAGAGTCCTTGAACCCGTCAACGCAGTCCGCACACCCGACTCGTCGACAACACGTGTCATCGGTCAAGGACTCCAGGCACACTCGACGCTTGGATTCGGGTTGTTCGTGTTCGCGTCGACGATTAGCATGACCCGATCTTTGATTCACGCAAAATCCGCAGCACGCCGGAACCCGACCACGGTCTTTTCATTTGGAGCGGTGCTTGACGAGTATCTGGAAAGGGATTTGGGGATTGTTCTGGCAGCGCTCCTGCAGGGCGGGCCAAGAAGCCTCGGGGTGAAGGTCCGCCTTGAGCGCGATCAGGCAGATGCGCAGGGCCGAGAGGTTGCAGTTGAGATTGTAGTTTTTGGAGCGGGTTTTGTCTTCGCGCATGCAGGTGTCACGTACCCAGTGGTTGCGGCTTTCGCTGCCGCCCCAGTGGCCGCGGGCCAGTTCTGCAAAGCGGCGGGCGCAGCCCGGGGCCGGCAGAAGGCTGGTGGTGTAGAAGGCGACGGTGGGCTCTTCGCTTTGATCGAAGGTGGTGGTGCGCTCAATCACGACCAGAGCGCGCGCTGCGGGCAGCCCGGCCTCCAGCGGTTCGAAGGGATAGACTCTTATCCGGCGCTGGTCGCAGCGTCCATGGCCGATGTCCGGCTCTTGGACATGGGCAAAAGGGGGGTTGATTTGGCCTTTTGCACAGCGGCCTTGTAAGCGTGACGGTTTTCATCTTTGAGTTGGAAGAAGTAGTCGCCGCCGCCCTTGAGCACCGCCTGAGCCTGCGGTTTGTTGTTGTTAAGGGCGTCGCCGGTAACGATGGCATTTTGGAGGTTGGTGGTCGCGTAGAGTCGGAGGGCGACGGTGTGTTCGCCTTCACGTTTGTAGTCGTCTTTGCTTTGCTGCTGGTCGTCTTGGGTCTTTTGTTTGGCAAATCCCATGGCGACGGGGGCGCCGCTCTGGTGGTCACTCAGGCACAGGCTCAGGGCGCGATCGCGAATCCATTTGCCGTCCAGGGCCAGGGCGCGGGGAAGGGTGCCGAGGTTGGCCTGGAGCCAACGATTGAGGCAGTCGGCCAGTTGGTGAGGATCGATTCGGATGAGCAGGTTGCGCAGGGCGGAGTAGCTGGGGACTTTGCGAAAAGAGGTGCCTTTTTTGCGCGGAAAGCCAAGCCAAGCGCGTTGGGCCTGGGTGAGGAACTGGGCGTATCGCTGAA
>MWFF01000050.1 GCA_002071485.1 Verrucomicrobia bacterium ADurb.Bin006
AGGGCCGGCCAAGAAGCCTCGGGGTGAAGGTCCGCCTTGAGCGCGATCAGGCAGATGCGCAGGGCCGAGAGGTTGCAGTTGAGGTTGTAGTTTTTTCAGAAAGGAAACGGGCGGATCGGCACTGAACAGTTCGTGGTTTGTCGAGATCATCGCACGCGTACTACGCACCAAACCACGCCAATTGACAAGCGTTATTTCCAACCTCAACAACAGCAACCCTTCAGGAATTTAAATGAAATAACCGTGGGTGCTGGGGGGCGGACGTCCAGAGCCGGCGAATGCGCGGCGCAAAACCGGCGACCACGAGGGTGGGTCTGGCATTTGATTTGACCCGGCGTGGTTGGATCGCTTGAATCCCTCACGGCACTGGGCCATCGCGTTTGTGCTGCCCGTCATGCGGGCGGACGGGCCGTCGGCTGATGTTTGCGATTGATAGAGAACTGAACCATGCGGATGACACTATGACGAAGATTCAACAGGTTAGCGCACTCGAAATCCTCGATTCGCGAGGCAACCCCACTGTGTCGGTGACCGTGACCCTCAGCAATGGCATGACGGCCTGGGCGGGCGTGCCTTCGGGGGCGTCGACCGGCATCAAAGAGGCCGTGGAACTGCGCGACAGCCGCGCCAAGCGCTATGGGGGCAAGGGGGTGCTGAAGGCGGTGGCCAACGTTAACACGGTGCTCGCTCCGAAGTTGAAGGGCAAGAACCCGGCGAGCCAGAAGGCGATCGACGATCTGATGCGGAGTCTGGACGGGACCGAGACGAAATCGAGGCTGGGCGCCAACGCGATTCTGGGGGTGTCGATGGCCGTGTGCCGGGCGGCGGCGAAGGACGCGGGCCTGCCACTCTACGCGTATCTGAGGCGGTTGCACGGAGGCAAATGGGCGTACGTGCTGCCCGCGCCGATGATGAACGTCGTCAACGGCGGGGCGCACGCGACGAACAACGTGGATTTTCAGGAGTTCATGCTCTTCCCGATCGGCGCGCCCACGTTCGCCGAAGCGCTGCGTTACGGCGCTGAGACGTTCCACACGCTCAAGAAACTGCTCCAGAAGCGGGGCCTGGTCACCGCCGTGGGGGACGAGGGTGGCTTTGCGCCGAATCTCAAGACGAACACCGAGGCGGTGGATGTGATTGTCGCGGCGATCAAGGCGGCGGGCTACAAGCCGGGCAAGGACATCGCCATCGCGCTCGATCCGGCGGCCAGTGAGCTCTACGACAACGGCGCCTACGTTATGAAGAAGTCGGATGGGTCGCGGAAGTCCGCGGCGCAGATGGTTGCCTTGTGGGGAGACTGGGTGAAGCGCTACCCGATCATCTCGATCGAAGACGGCATGGGCGAGGAAGACAAAGCCGGCTGGCTGGCTCTGACCAAGGCCCTGGGCGACAAGGTGCAGCTTGTGGGCGACGACGTGTTCGTGACGAACCCGAAAATCTTCGCCGAGGGCATCCGGGACGGAATCGGCAACGCGATTCTCGTGAAGCTTAACCAGATCGGAACCGTGTCCGAGACGCTCGAGACCGTGGCAATGGCCCAGAAGGCCGGTTACGCCGCCGTGATCTCGCATCGCTCTGGCGAGACGGAAGACGCCTTCATCGCCGACCTGGCCGTGGGCACGGGCGCGGGTCAGATCAAGACCGGATCCGCCTGCCGCTCGGAGCGGATCGCCAAATACAATCGGTTGCTGGCCATCGAGCAGGAACTCGGCAAGAAGGCCCGCTACGGCGGCCCGATGGTTTGCTGAGGTGTCCGCAGCATACGCGACAAAATCCCCTCACCCCGTGGTGGGTGAGGGAGCTGCGTGCCCCCACGCCCTCCCCCGTTGTCGCGATCGGGTCGATTCCCTATATTGGCCGGCGTGCCCCTTTCGGGCATCGGGCGACCCCTGCGAGCGAGAGCGCCGCTCTGGTCCGCTCCGTTGGGACAGAGTGAACCCCGCGTGGGGAGTCCGTTGTTGTTCTTTGACATGACGTGGCGTGAGGCCATCCTCAAGACCAACAGAAGCTCTGTAACCTCAACAGCCCAAGTTGCTCGGCCTGCTTGACCGGCCACCGGCGATTGTCGTGGTAACCGAAGCGCTTGAATTTCATGCAGCGCACGCGCCGCCGAATCCAGCTATCCAGTTTCCGGAAGACGTGCCGACCCGTAAACCAGCGGGTGGCAAAGTAGTGAGCGGTGCCTCGGATGACTTGGTTGAGTTTCTCGATGACTGCGGCGTCCAGGTTGTGGGAGCGCACGGTTAAAGCCCGCACCTTGTCTTGAAACTTCTGCTTTTGCCTTTCAGAGCACAGGAACCCGCCGCGCAAGCGGCCAGAACCCGCGCCTCTACTCTGGCGCTGCCGCCATCCCCAAGGCCGGGGCGGGGGAGAATCCCTTCCCGGCGCCGGTGCATCAGGTGGCCCTTTCGCATTGGACTTATAGGCCATGCTTACCCCAAGCCCGAGGGGCAGGGGACACCGTGGGACTTCATCGGTCAGAAGAGTGTTCCGTTTGCAGCGCGTGATCGCCGGTCGCACGGGAGCCATGAGCGCGTCGCTAACCGCATCCACGACGGCCCGACGTGTCTTCAAAGAGGCGGACAGGACGGACTTCGACAGAGAGGGGGTATCTCGTCCACGACTCCGGCCCAGGGGCAACCCCACGCATTCCTCTGTAATAGTTCCGTCTAACGAGGCAGGGCCTCAGACCAAATCCAGTTCTCCCCTTCCCATGAGGAGTCCCCGCGTCTCCCCGCCCTTCTCTCCCGCGCCTCGCTTAATAGAATCCTTAACCCGTTTAACGCAGCACAAGAACTCGACTTGTCTGCAACATGTTTCACCGGTCCAGGATTCTAGCCCGGACTGGCCGACGTCCCGGAGTGCGCGGCCGCGCTGTGGCCGAGGCTTTGTCGAGCGCTGGGGCTGGCACGCTAGGGGCGCGGGAGCGGGGTGAGCATGACATTCATGTCGCGGTCGCCGAGCGTCTTGGGCGGCGCGTCGGCCTGACCGTAGGGAGCAAGTTCCTGGACGAATCGGTTGACGCTGCCGATGCCGAATTCCTCGTGGATTCTCTGGCGGCCCTTGAAGCGCAGTATCACCCGCACCTTCATGTCGTCGCAGAGGAACTCGATGGCGCGGGACAACTTGATGCTGAAGTCATGGGGTCGATGCTCGCGCTCAACTGGACTTCCTTAATCCTGCTGCCTGCGTTCTTTGTGTCCTTCTGGTTCTTGGCTTCCTCGTACTTGAGCTTGTCGTAGTTGACGATGCGGCAGACCGGCGGTGTGGCGGTAGGGGCGATCTCGACGAGATCCAAGCCCTTGCTCTGGGCCACGCGCAGGGCGTCGGCCAGCGGCATGACACCCAGTTGCTGTTTGTTCTCGTCAAGCACCCGAGTCTCTCGGGCGCGGATCTTGCCGTTTCGGCGGTGCTGAGGTTCGCGTGACGGAAACGGACGCTTGAAAAAAGGGCGGCTCAATGCCCCCTTGCAGGTTGGGGACAGATCATGGGGTGGTTATAGCTCGACGGGCAACGGGCGGATTGGCTTTGCGGCGAGAGGCGGTGGCTTGGGGCATAGGGCCGCACCTGCCCAATGCCGCGTCGAAATCGCCGGCACAAAGCGAGCAGGGGCGGCCTCGGCCAGGCCTCAAGCGAATAGAAGTGTGTGTGGGAGCCGCACCCGGTGGGCGCGCATCCGGGATGCTCCATCAGTAGCGATTGCGACTGTGTCTACCGCCATACCCGCCCCCTCCGCCACCGCGGGCTTCGCGCGGTCTGGCTTCATTGACGGTGAGTGCGCGGCCTTTCCACTCCTTGCCGTTGAGGGCGGTGATGGCGGCGTCAGCGGCTTCCTTGGTCTCCATGGTGACAAAGCCGAAGCCCCGTGCTTTACCGGTGACGCGGTCCTGCATGAGGTTGACCTCGGTGACAGGGCCATGTTGGGCGAAAAGATCCTGAAGATCGTTTTCGATCACATCGTAAGACAGATTGCCGACGTAGAGTTTCGTACTCATGATGATTTTCGTTTCTAGACGGATTGCACATTCCAGACTGTTCCCGACGATCGGGTCTCAAAATCATCATTGAAGCACGTTCAAGTGAGGATCTTCCAGGGCTTGAAATCGCCAAGTGTCTAGCTGCGGTCAACGTAGGCGGAGTTCGGCCAAACGCAAAGACAATTCTCGAGGAGAAACGCTGGAGCAGTGCATCGTGAGGTTGTTGGTGGGAATCGAGTTTGCGCCGCGTGGCGACACGCAGCCTGCAGAGTGGGCATGCTCAGCGTGCAGGCCGGGTCCCCTGACCCGGCGCCCGCACCGATGTCTGTCCTTGCGCCGCGTGGCGGCCTGCAGTTCAGGCTGTGACCTGACTCTGGCGCAGTCTGATCCCGCGGTCCGGCTCATCGAGTCCCAACCGCAGCATCCGGACCGGCAGTTCCGGTTTCCGGGTCAGCGTCCTGCGGCGGAATGGACTGCTGAGCAACTTGAGGAGGTCGGAGGTCTTCATGTGCCGGCCAAAGGCGCGGAGGAGCCTCCAGGTCTGGATTGGGCGCCTGAGAAGGCGCCGGCGGAAGAGGAGAGCGTAGCCTTTGGCCCGCAGCCGGTTCACAACGGCGCTGGGCAGGGTGGTGGGGTCGATGTCCGAGCACTTGAACCACTTGTCCCAGTCCTGGTGGTCCTCGATGATCTCTCGAGCCACGTACTCGCGCCAGAGCGGCGTGCCGCGGTAAACGCAGAGGCGATTGAAGCCGAAGGTGTCCAACTCGAGCCGGGCGGCGAACCGGAAGCTCTCGAGGATGTCGTCGGCCGTCTCGTCGGGGGAGCCGACCACGAAGAAGCCGTGGATGCGGTCGATGCCATGGCGTTTGGCTTCCCTGACAGCGTGCTCGATCTGTTCGGGCGTCTGCTCTTTGTTGAGGCGGTCCAAGACTTTCTGGGTCCCGGCCTCGACTCCAAAGGCGAGGAAGCTGCATCCGGCCTGGCGCATGATCGGCAGTTGATCGATGGCTGCGGCATCCACGCGTCCTTCGCAGCCCCAATGGAACTGGAGGCCGCGGTCGATGATGCCCCGGCAGATGGCACCGATGCGGTTGCGGTTGATCAGAAAGTGATCGTCGGTGAGGTAGATCGACCGGTAGCCCTGATCGGCAAGTTCCTGCAACTCGCCCAGCACATGCTCCGGCGACCGGCTGCGCCACCGGCCCTCGCCGAGGGCTGGAATATCGCAGTAGATGCAGGCATACGGACAGCCCCTCGAGGTCTGCACGGTGCAGAACTTGTCCAGCGACAGGACCGCCGGAACATCCAGCGGCAGGGACTCGATGTAATCGATCGGCAGACTGGTGCGGTCCGGGTACGGGAACCGGTCGAGGTCGCGGAGGAGGGGTCGCGGGGCGTTGACGACGGTCTTGCCGTCCCGCCGCCAGACCAATCCGGCCACGGACTCCGGCTGCCGGATGTGTTCGAGGTAATCTGGCAGGAGTTCCTCGCCTTCCCCTTTGCCCACGCAGTCGATGTCCGGGCAGTCCTCGAGGATGCGATCCGCATTCATGGTGGCGAAGGGGCCGCCGACGATGATTGGGGTGGACGGGGCGACGCACTTCAACCGGCGGGCCATGCGTTTGGCGGCCGGGTAGGTGGTGGTCGAGAGAAACGAGAGTCCGATCACATCGGGCCGATCGTGTGAAACCGCGTCGGCAATGTGCTGCTCCGTCATCTCCGGATGGCACGTGTCGAACATGCGCACTTGGTGTCCGTGCCGGCGCACGACCGGGGCAAGCGTCTGGATACCCAGGGGCGGAAACGCCATGACCCGAATCCGGCCGCTGTCGGACGTCGACGGACCGAGATGCGGCGGGAGGACGCGCGAGAAGTTCTCGTCCCCGACGTGGACGAGGAAGGTGTTCATGGGCTGGGGATGGCGGGCGGAGGCAGGGGCTTTCTAACCCGCATAGCAGTCCTCACGCGAGGTCTGACCGCCCTGTGCGCTGACGGGGTATGAAACATGGGGTTAGCCCGTGTACAGCTCGAACATGCCGGCCAGGAGGGCCAGTTCGGGGTGAGCCACCGCCAGGTCGGGCAGGACCAGGCGAATGCGCTCGCGATAGGCTGCGAGCGTGTTTCGCAGAGGCTGCAAGTTGTCGATCTTGTCCCAATGGAGCTTGTGCAAATCGAGCAGCAACCGGCTTTTGCTCCGAGCCAGCGAATCGCTGATGCGCTGGGCGAGGGCGGCCGCATCGGCAGCCGACAGGGCGCCTTCAAGGCGCAGCCAGACGTGCTGTTTGGCATGCTGGAGTTCGACCTGAACGGAGAACTCGGGGCTGGATGTCACGCGACGCAGTTCCTCCCACAGATCGAGCGCGCTCCAGTGTTTGTCGGCCATGCGATACGCGGTGCGGGTGAGCCGCGGATGCTGGAAGAGATCGCATTTCAACGTCAGGCCGGTCCAAAGCGCCGCGCCGACGGCCAGCAGCGACTCGAGCCGCTGAGCGCGGCTGGGCTGGCCCAGGGCGGCATGGATGCCGCGCTCGAGATCTCGAATCCAGTGCCGCACCGCGGCGTTGGGTCCGAGCAGCCTGCCGGCCAGGAACACCGGGTAAGCCATCCTGAGATCTCGGGCATAGCATTCGGCCTTCTGCCGCAGCAGAGGATTGGGCGAGTCCTTGAGCTTGCGATAGCCAAGGAACCTGGTCTCGAGAACCCGGATGATGCTGGGGCCCAGCCGCTGGAAATCCTGTTCAAAACACCAACGCTGCATCTCCTCGATTGCCTCCGGTGCGAGCGTGGGGTGTTTGATCATCGTCGTGAACCCATCCGCGGAACGATAGTAGAGTTCCGGATTCCGGCTCAGCGTGTCCTGCAGGAGATTGTCCCTGATCACGCGTTCGTAGAACGGGGTGCCGGGCACGGGGCCGTAGATGAGGAATTGCGCGAGAGCCGGCTTGAGCTTGAGCAGGGCATCGAGTTCCTGAGCGACCACCTGCCGGTCCTGGTAATCGAATCCGACAATCATCGAAGCCAGCACGGTGATGCCGTGCTCGCGAAACTCGGTGAGGATGTCTTCGACGGGGCGTCCCTGTTGTTTGGCGTAGCCGGAGCGGGTTCCCTCGTAGCCGATCCAGACGCCGTCGATACCCATCTCGAGGATCTGATCGACCGTGTACTGGCTGATGGCCTTGACGCTGGCAAAGACAAAAAGCGAGAGCGACTTGCCGCTCTCGACCACCGCATCGCGAAATGCCAGTGCCCGCCTCTTGTCGAGGAGGAAATCCTCGTCCAGGATCGAAAACACCATGCCCGGGTCGATGTCGTGATAGCGCTCGATGACCCCGAAGATGTCTTTCCCATCCGGCAAGAGACGGATGTGTTTGCGGCCAAAGAAGTGCGAGGTGCAGCAGAAGTCGCAGCCGTTGGGGCAGCCGAGCCCGGCAAAGATCATTCCCGTGCTCGAAACCTCCTGCCCAAACACCTTTAATCGGCTCACGATCAGGGGGTGCTTGTAGGGCATGGGGATCGCGTCCTCACCGAGCAAGCGGCGCATGAAGGCCACCCCCTCTTCGCGGCAGATATGGTCGGCGTAGGGCCTGAGCACATCGTCGCTCAACACGGTGCCGTAGCCGCCCAGAACGATCTTGCTGCGCGGTGCATAGCGGCGGATGAGCGCGACCGTTTCCTTCATCTTGTGCATGAGCGCCATGATGAAGCACACGCCCACGTAATCGTATCCCTTGCGCAGTTCGGCAATGAGTTCGCGCCGCGACGGGTATTGCAGCACCACGGTCGGAGCGTCGAGATTCTCGGCGATGTAATCGAGTCCGAACTGCACATGAACCGCGCGCGGGCTGAACAGGCCTTGCGCGCGGGTCACCTGGCTGTGCAGAAGTTCATAGCCGACGGAGGAGGCATCGCCGTGCCTCGGCCCCAAGGGTCGGCAAACACTGGTCAAGAGGACTTTTTTCGACATTCGCTTCGGCTTGCGGATTCCCGCAGGGTCAACTGAACGCTGCTTTCAATCATGCCCGCTGCAATGGCGCGGCGGGCGAGGCTGGACGTGACGTGAAGGTTCAGTGACTCCACGAAGCGGTGCCGGCTCGACCTGTTTAGCCCCAGGGACGACGCATGCCACGACTCCGGCACACCAAGCCCCGGTCAATGAATTGGAGCACCCGGGCTTCGCGCGAACTGAGGCAGACGCCCTCGATTTGAAGCGACTCCAGTCGGTCAGATGCGCTCTTATAGTCCCTGCCCGCCGACTTCGCAAGGAAATCCAACAGGAAATCCAGCGAAAATCACGGGCAATCAGCCACAATTGCGGAAAGAGTGCATCGGGTTGTTGTCGGCGTTCTGTCGCCCGGCGAGGCCACCGGGCCTTCACAGAATGTAGACTCCCGCTGTAGGCCGCGTGCCCCCACGCGGCGCTGGAGTTTGGACATTTTTTTGCCGGACTCGAAACGGCCACTGGGGTAAATCGTGGGCGCAGTGGAACCGATCCGCGTCCAGGGCCGCACGCTCACGGGCGATGATCTGGCGTGGTTGCAGGCTCTGATCGAGCAGCATCCGGCCTGGCATCGCACAGCCCTCTCGCAGTACCTAGCAAAGTCCCGGCGCTCTTGGTGGCCATGTATAGTTGGCTTCGGTTAGCCGGCCTCAAGTGCTACGGCCCCACGCGTACACAAGTCTATGAACCCATGCCCAAATGGCGTCGTGGAGCCAAGCGCCCCTCCTGTTTGGACCTCGTCACACTGCTGCGCAAGCAACTGGCCGACCATCCGGTCACATTCCCGACGGCCAAAGCCCCCGCAACCTACCCCATGATGGTCGGCAGCGCCGCCGCCTGAGATTCTCCCCTCGCCGCCTCACACTGCCCCCCGCCAAAATCCGTCTTCAGAATGTCCAAACTCCAAGGCCGCGTGCCCCCACGCGGCGCGAGGACAGACATCGGTGCAGGCGCCGGGTCAGGGGCACGCGGCCCACAAGCTGAGAATGCCTATTCTATGTGAACGTGGCGAGACGCGGCAGAGTAAACTGGCTGAAGCTATTGATATGGGCCGCGGAGGGTTCGATGAAGAGGTCTGCTTTGCCATAGGCCTTTCCTTTCGCGTACGCGTGTCACGGGGAGGCTGAAGGCGCAGCTTCGAGTCGGCGTGTGGCGGAGGGCGAGGGGGCGACGGGGTGGGCGAGTCTGGGGGTCAGGAAGACCAGAAAGCGTTGGAAAGCGGGTCGTGGCTGACTTCGGCCGGAGAGACCCGCCGATCGCGAGTTCGGCCTTTGCGTCGGATCGATGTCCGGGCCGGGCCAGGTCGCAACCAGCACAGTCTGCCCATCTTCGATTCTGACTGGCGCCTGCATCTGGCGCACGCGGAATCGCGGGAGCGGGACATCGATCCGTTTTTTTGCGCCGTTCTTCCAGACCTGCACCCTGCGACTTCGAATCGGCGGATCGTATCCGAGGAACTCCGTCAGAGTGGCGGTGACGATCAGGTCGATCCCCTGCTCATCGGCGCGCACGATCGGGGCCAGGTCCAAGCTCGGACCGACCGGCACCTGTGCCAGCGTGTAGACGGGGGTGTTTGTGCGGACCCAGGTCATCGGCTGCACGACGGCATCGGGATGGATGCCAGTGCGCACACTGATCAGGTTCACCATCTGAACCCGCGTCTGTTGGCCGCTGGCAACCGTGATGCGCGGGGTGGAGAAGACGCTGGCATGGGGATTCTGGCCCAGGGCCCGGACCAGGAGGCGACACTGGGGGTCGGTCAGGACGGCTGACGCGGCGGGACCCAGTTCGGCTGAGAGGCGCATGTTAGCGGCGTTGGTGAGGTGCCGGCCTGGCCAATCGAGTTGGTCTCCCTGCAACTCGGCGGTCCGGTTGGTCTGGGGCTCATCCAGTTTGGCAAAGATTGCGGAGAAGCGGGCATCATTCCGCAGGTTGCCGAGCGCCGCTGAGCGATGAATGCCGGCCGCGGATATGTTTGTGTCCGCGGGCGCCGGCTGGGCGTCCAGGAGGCGTCCGATCATGACAGCCTGCGCGTCGGCGCCCCTTAGCTCGACCAGTTTGACCTCGATCGACACTCGATGAGGCAACTCCTCGGCCATCATCGCGTAATCGAGCGGGCGGACGCGGTATGCTTGCGTGAGCGGGCGTGCGGCGTCAGGGGGCGCCGGGGCGGTCGGGTCTTGCCCAGCGGCCGCCAGAGTCACGAGGCTCAGGGCCAGGTTGGCGAGCCAGAGGGTGATGTGGCGTGTCGCTATCATAGACAAAATCCAAGCAGATCGTCGCCCATCCGCTCGGGTCGGCCGAGCTTGGCGGGCTTATGGTTCCTCGCGAAGCGTGTAAAATAATCGGGCCAGCCCTCGCCGCGGCTCAGGCTTCGTCGGGGATGGGGCAGGGCGGGATGTTCCAGATTTCGTGGGCGTACTCGGAGATCGCCCGGTCACTCGAGAAGCGTCCGGAGGCGGCGATGTTGAGGACGGCCTTGCGCGCCCAGGCCTCCGGGTCGGCGTAGAGCTGTCCGATGCGTTCATGCGCCTCGCCGTACGATTTGAGATCGGCCAGGTGAAGGTAGTAATCGCCGTGGTTTAAAAGGGCGTCGCGGAGACCCTCGATCACTCCGGGATCGGCGGAACCGAAGTGGCCGGAGAAGATTCGGTCGAGGGCGTCGCGGGTTTCGGGTTCGTTCTGGTAATGCCAGTGCGGACTGTACCAGCCGCGGCTTAGGGCCACCTGCTCGGCGGTGAGGCCGAAAAGGAACAGGTTCTCCTCGCCGGCCGCCTCGGCCATCTCGATGGTGGCGCCATCGCGCGTGCCGATGGTGAGGGCGCCGTTCATCATGAACTTCATATTGCTGGTGCCGCTGGCCTCGTAGCCGGCGGTCGAGATTTGCTCCGACACTTCGCTGGCCGGGATCAGCCGTTCGGCCAGGGTGACGCAATAGTCGGGCAGAAACACGACCTTCAAGCGCCCGCGGACCGCGGGGTCGCGGTCGATGGTTGCGGCGAGGTCGTTGATGAACTTGATGGTCAGCTTGGCCAGCCTGTATGCGGGCGCCGCTTTGCCGGCGAACAGGAACGTGCGTGGCGGCGCGTCACAGTGCGGGTTGTCGCGCAGCCGGTTGTACAGCACCACGATATGGAGGGCGTTGAGGAGTTGGCGTTTATACTCGTGGATGCGCTTGATCTGGGAGTCGAAGAGCGTCTCGGTGTCGATCGCTTGCCCCAGGGCGTTCTTGGTCCACGCGGCGAAGCTCTCCTTGGCGGCTCCCTTGGCCTGCCGAAAGGCCGCGCGAAAACCGGCATCGTCGGCAAGCGGGCGCAGCCTCTCGAGTTGTGCGAGGTCGGTGATCCAGGCGTCGCCGATGGCGTCTGTGATCACGCGGGCCAGCGGCGGGTTGGCCTGAAGCAGCCAGCGTCGGGGCGTGACTCCGTTGGTCTTGTTGTTGAATCGGTCGGGGAACAGGGCCGCGAAATCGGGAACCACGCGGCTCTTGAGCAACCGGGTATGGATTGCCGAAACGCCGTTGGTGCTGTGGGTGCCGACGATGGCCAGGTGCGCCATGCGCACTTTGCGCTCGGCGCCTTCCTCGATCAGGCTGACGCGCCGGACACGGGCGTCGTCGCCGGCATGGTGTGAGCGGACCTTGTCAAGGAATCGGCGGTTGATTTCGTAGATGAGTTCGAGGTGGCGGGGGAGGAGCGCTTCGAGCCATCGGACCGGCCATTTTTCGAGGGCTTCAGGCAGGAGGGTGTGGTTGGTGTAGGCCAGCGTGGCCTGGGTGATCTGCCAGGCGTCGTCCCAGCCCAGTTTGGCTTCGTCGAGCAGGAGCCGCAACAGTTCGGGCACAGCCAGAGCGGGGTGGGTGTCGTTGAGCTGGACGGCCGCCTTGTTGGGCAGGTCCGCCCAGTCGGTGTTGCTTTTGCGGAAGCGGCGGATCATATCAGCCAGAGAGCAGGCGACAAGGAAGTACTCCTGCAGAAACCGGAGACCCTGGCCTGCGGTGGTCGAATCGTCGGGATAGAGAACCCGCGTGAGAGTCTCGGCCGTGAGGGTCTCGGCCAGGGCGCCCACGAAATCGCCGCTGCTGAACTCCTGAAAATCGAAGTAATCCGGCGTGCCGGCCGCCCAGAGGCGCAGTGTATTGATTGTCTTGCCACCGTAGCCGACGACCGGGCGGTCATAGGGGATGCCGATGAGCGTCGAGGGGCATCCGGGAAGGACCTTGAGGGCGCCGCTGCGTGTGTGGAACGAGCAGTTGAGCTTGACCTCGACCGATTCCTGGGGCCGCACGACTTCCCAGGGATCGGGGTAACGCAGCCAGTTGTCAGGCTGTTCGTTCTGCCAGCCGTTGGCCAGCCCTTGTCTGAAGATGCCGTACTCGTAACGCAGGCCGTATCCGAAGGCGGGGATTTCGAGTGTGGCTAGCGATTCAATAAAGCAGGCCGCCAGACGTCCAAGACCGCCGTTGCCCAGGCCGGCATCGGGTTCCTCGTCGAACACGGCGCGCCAGTCACGCTGGTCGGACTGGAGATCCTCGGCTACCCAGCGTTCGACGCCGAGGTTGAGGATGTTCGAGGCCAGGGCACGCCCGATGAGGAACTCCATCGAGACGTAATACACACGTTTTGCGTTGCGACGATCGTGGGTCTGCTGCGTCCGAATCCAGCGCTGGGTCAGCAGGTCGCGCACCGAGCAGGCCACCGCTTCGTAACGCTGCCGCGGCGACGCTTCCGGGATGTCGACCGCATGATCGAACATCAGGTGGCGGTCGTAGTAATCCTTGTCCGAAAAGGTGAACGGGCCGCATTCGTAGCGGCTCAGAGTGGAAGAGGTCCGGGCAGCCGGGCGGCCCGGGCTCGTGGTGTTGTTCGAAGTCATCGGTTTCCTTCAGATTGTCATGGTCTGTTCGAGTTTCGGGAGAGACGCTTCGATCCCATGCGCCTGCTGGATCTTCCTGGCCAGGGCCCGGCGCGGCTCGTCTTCACCGTGGGTCAGGACCACCTGCGGTCGGCTGGGAGCGAGCGCCGCGAACCAGTTGAGCAGGTCGGTCTGGCCGGCGTGCGCGCTGAATCCGCCGAGGGTGTGCACCTTGCCTTTTACGGCGATCTTCTCGCCATGGATGCTGACCCGCTGTTCTCCTTCGACCAGGAGTCGGCCCAGGGAGCCGTGCGCCTGGTATCCGACGATCACCACGTGGGTTTCCGGCCTCCAGAGGTTCTGTTTCAGATGATGCAGAATGCGTCCGGCGTTGCACATGCCCGCGCCTGCCATCACGACACAGGGTCCCGACACGTCGTTGATCTTCTTGGATTCATCCGCGGTGGCTGTCAACTGGAGCGTGGCCAGATCGCGCTCGATCGATCCCTCGCGCAGGAAATCGAGCATCTCGTCGTCGAACAGCTCCAGATGACGCTGGTAAATCCTCGATGCCTCGATGGCCATCGGACTGTCGAGAAAGACCGGGAACGGCTTGACCAGCCCCTTCCGAAACACCGAGGCCAGTAGCATGGTCAGGACCTGGGCGCGTCCGACGGCAAAGGTGGGCACCAGCACCTTGCCGCGGTCCGCCACGGCTTGCTGGAGAACACCGACGAATTGCTCGACCGTCTCGCGGAAGGGACGGTGATCGCGGTTGCCGTACGTGGACTCGAGCACGACTGCGTCCGCTCGACAGAACGGTTCGTAGTCCCGGAGGATGGGGGCGCCCAGGGGCCCCAGATCGCCCGAGAACACCACCGCGCGCTCGCGCCCTTCGTCCTCGAACAACAGTTGAAGGCTCACCGAGCCGAGCATGTGGCCCGCCTCGACCATGCAGGCCCGAATGCCCGGCGCGACCGGGAACGGATCGTGATAAGGTGCGGGGCGCAGGTGCTCGAGCAGACGCTCGACATCGTCGTGGGTGTAGAGCGGTGCCAGCGACGGTTCTCCCGCCCGAGCCCGCTTGCGGTTGTGCCGTTCGAGATCCTGGGCCTGGACCTTGGCGGAATCGCGCAGGATCAACCCCGTCATTTCAATCGTCGCCGGCGTGGCGTGAATCGGTCCCTTGAAGCCGGCCATCGTGAGCAGCGGCAGGCGTCCGGTGTGATCCAGATGCCCGTGCGTCAGCAGCACCGCATCAAGGTCCTGTGCCCGGGGCACGACCGGCGCCTGGTTCTTCGCCTCCGCCTCCTTACCGCCCTGAAAAAGCCCGCAATCGACCAGGATCTTGGCTTCAGAAGTCTCGACCAGGTAAGCGGACCCCGTGACATCGCCGCCCGCGGCACCGTAGGGAGTGATCTTCATCGTTCCGGCCGGGACCATACTTGGATGCGACCGGGTTCGCAAAGAGGATTTGGCCGGCGAGAGCGCCCCGGTGCATCCGGTTGTTGTCGGTGTTTGTATCGCCCGGCTAGGGCGCCGAGTTGCAGCGGCCGCGCTGGCTGAAACCGGGGATCGCGGGTAGAGTTGCGGCGATTCGATGATAGTGCCGATTCCGAATGAACTGGCGACCGTGCTTGCGATCCTGCCCGAGTTGGAGCAGGCCTATCTCGTCGGCGGCTGCGTACGCGATGCGCTTCTCGGCGTTCCCGTCAAGGATTACGACATCGAGGTGTTCGGCGTGAGCTGCGAACAACTGGCCGCCGCCCTCGAACGCCATGGACGCGTGGACCTTGTCGGACACTCGTTCGGGGTCCTCAAATTCACGATGCACGGCGGGCGCACTTTCGACTTCAGCCTGCCCCGACACGACTCGAAAATTCGGTCCGGTCACAAGGGATTCCGAATCGTTACGAATCCCGCGATGACGCTCGCGGATGCCGCGGCGCGCCGCGATTTCACCATCAATGCGTTGATGTTCGATCCGCGCCGCAACGAGGTGCTCGATTTCTTCAACGGCCGGCGGGATCTCGACGAGCGCGTGTTGCGACACACGAGCCCGGCGTTTGCCGAGGATCCGCTGCGCGTGCTGCGCGGCATGCAATTGGCCGCGCGCTTCGATTTGCAGCCGGCGCCCGAGACGGTGGCGCTCTGCCGCACAATCAAGGGAGCCTGCGGGGAACTGGCCGCCGAGCGGGTGCGCGAGGAGTGGTTCAAATGGGCATCTCAGAGCGTTCGGCCCTCAGCCGGACTCCGAGTGCTGGAAGCGACGGAATGGCTCGAGCACTTTCCCGAGATCGATGCCTTGCGCGGCACGCCCCAGGACCCGGAGTGGCATCCCGAAGGCGACGTCTTCACGCACACGTGCCATTGCCTGGATGCCCTGGTCCAACTGCCCGAATGGCGCGCCGCGGATTCCCAGTCCCGCATCGTCTACAGCCTGGCTGTGCTGGGGCACGACTTCGGAAAGCCCCAAACGACGCAGCGCGTGTTCCGCGAAGGACGGTGGCGTGTGGTATCGCCCGGGCACGAAAGCGTGGGCGGGCCGGTCGTCGAGGCGTTTCTGGCCCGATTCCGCACGCCGGAAGCCATCCGGCGGCGTGTTGAGCCGCTGGTGACCAATCATCAGGCTCATCTCCAGACAGTGACCGACCGGTCGGTGCGGCGGTTGGCCCGGCGACTCGAGCCGGAGACAATTCATGGACTGAGCGTCGTGATCACCGCGGATGCCTTTGGACGTCCGCCCAGGCCACGAGAAACGCCGCCCGGGCTGCGCGCTCTTCAGGAGAAGGCCGCGCAACTCGAGTTGCAGGAGTCCGCGCCGAAGCCGATTCTCAAAGGCCGTCATCTCTGTGCCCTTGGCGTGCCGCAGGGCAAGGCGATGGGATCGCTGCTGGCGGCTGCGTTCGAGGCTCAGCTCGAGGGTCGGTTCACCGACCTCGAGGGGGCGCGCCAGTGGGCACTCGATGAGATTCGTCGGGCCACGGATCGCGACCCATAGCCCGCATCGCCCACAGGCTGCGCGCTGGGCCGCATCCGCAGCCACGATGCAAGCACTTGCAGCCATCCAATTCGCAGGGAAGGGCTGGCGTCCAGAAGGAGAACAGCCCTTACCGAATCGACAGTGGAGTGGGGTCGTCCTCGTCCCCGACGGATGGGATCGCGGACCGGATTCGTGGGCGACGGGAACGTTGCCCCACCACACCCTTGGCATTGTCGAGAAAACTCCCGCCCAAGCAGGGCTGTTGGTTCTATGCATCTGAGCCGACATTAGGCTGACGCCTTCGCGCAGCCGCGGGATCGTCCTTCGGACCTTTGAATGCGGGTAAGCGTTCGAGGGGCAGCGACTACTTCAAGCAACTCGACCGTTCCTGCAGCCAGGCCACGTCCGGGTTGTTCGGCGACGGCACATTCAGGGGGATTGCCGTGCCCTTCTTCACGGGCGGCGTGGTGCGGGCATCCCGCCAGCGCTTGATCTCGGCATGGCCGTCGGCAAACAGGATGCCCGCCGCCCCGCCATGGTAGCTGGCCGGGTAATCCACAATCCGCGCCGCGGGGCCGCGAGACTTCAGGTCGGTCTGGAAGAGCGCGTCATTGATGCTGTCCTCGCGTTCGTCGATCAGAATCCAGGTCATCGATGGACCCGGATTCACGATGTCGGAGTACTTCCTGAAGATGACGTACTTGTCCTGGCCGATATCGACATTGAGGATGTAATTCATCCAGCAACTCATCGACATGCTTCGGACTCGAGGATACAACTTGGCGCCGAACGGGGCCATGCTGCGGTCCGCAGGACAACGGTAGATCGCGGGGGTCTGAACGTAGGGGCCGATCTGAGAGAAGCGGACGTCTGTCAGATAGAGCGTGTTGGTGTTGTCGGGGTTGTTATTGCTGAAATCGAGCCAACCCGACGCCCAGGTATTCGAGCCCGCAAACGAGCCTCCGGTGACCCCGGGGAGCTGGTCCTGGTTGTCCTGGACGTACATGAACCACGCCACCTGGAGCTGCTTGAGGTTGTTCATGCAGCCGATGCCCTGGGCCTTAGCCTTCGCTCGCCCCAGCGCGGGCAACAGCATGCCCGCCAGGATGGCGATGATCGCAATCACCACCAACAGCTCGATGAGAGTGAATGCGCCTTGTCCCAAGGGCCTTGCGCCCCGGACGAGAACAGGCCGCAGCCCTCGATGCAGTTGGTGTGTCCCGGTTTCGCCATTTCGACACGGAGTGCAGGAAGGAATCGGTGCTAACGAATCGAACGTGCGCATCACGGATCATAGTGTGGCCCCGCCTCGCGCTCCTTTCAAGCCTCGAAAACGCAGCGCCGCGATGAACTCGGAGGCCAGAGCGCCGGACCGGGCCCTTGCCGGTTCCAAACCGGCGATACGCCAGATTGAGAATCCGCGCTACGCCCAAGGCGCGGTCGAAACATCTGAGATGCGCCTTGGATAGGAGGCCGCCGCGATCGGCGCGGCTGCCACCGCCAATTTATGAAGTCGAAAAGGTCGGAGTGGGGATGGTTCGTCCCCCGCCATGTCCAGTGAAGACGGCGTTTGCCGGCGACGCCGCTCCACTTCATGAATTGGCCCTGCGCGGCTGGGATCGGCGTTTGACGAACCGCGTCGGATGCCTCAGTCTCCGCCTCTCATGAACCGCGCACGCTGGATTCTTGTGGCAATGACGGCCGCTTGGGTTGCCTGGCCGATTCGGGCGGCGGAGAGCCGCCCGATTTCTTTGGAGGAGTGCATTTCGCTGGCGTTGGAGCACAACTTGGACCTGCAGATCGAGCGGCTCAACCCGCTCATGCGAAACCTCGATTTGTGGGGGTCCTATTCGGCGTACGACCCGACCTTCACAGGCCGCTACAATCATCGGTACAACATGGGCATCGGCGGCTACGACACCTCGATCAACACCGTAACCCTAGGCACCGAGGATGACACGGATTCGGGCAGCTTGGGCCTCGGCGGGCTGCTCCCGACCGGCGGTCGATACGAACTGACTGCCAACGGCAGTCATACTGTCGGCACCCAGCCGGCTCCGACGGCGTTGGACCCCTCGGCGCGGATGCCCTATCGCACTAGCGATGCGAACGCGGCGGCGGCGACGCTGACGCAGCCGTTGTTGAAGAACTTCTGGATCGACGCGGCGCGCTACAACATCACCTTGCGCAAGAAAGAACTGCAGTACTCGGAATACGTGCTGCAGCGCCGGATCATGGAGACGGTGACGGCCGTCGAGACGGCCTATTACGGTCTGATCGCCGCAGTCGAGCAGGTCAAAGTGCAGAAGCAAGCTCTCCAGGAAGCGGACCAACAACTGCGCGAAAACCGGAAGCGGGTCGAAGTGGGGGTGATGGCGCCGTTGGACGAGAAAGACGCCGAGTCGCAGGTCGCGGCCAGCCGGGCCAACCTGTTGGCGGCGCAGAAGGACCTGATCGTGAGGCAGAACGCCTTGAAGGCGCTTGTGACCGACCAGTATGGGGAATGGGCGGAGATGGATTTGGCGCCGACCGAATCGCTTTCGGCCGTGCCGGTGACGTTCAGCCGATCCGACAGTTGGGCCAAGGCCCTGAGTTTGCGCCCGGACCTGCTCGGCATGAAGGTCGAACTCGAGAAACGCCAGCTCACACTGCGCTACGACCGTAACCAGTTGTATCCGCAGTTGGACATCGTGGGCAGCTACGGGCAGTCGGGACGGCGTAGCACGTTCTGGGATGCGCTCGACGACATGCGGGAGGGCGTGGGCAACTCGTACAGTTACGGGGTGGTTCTCTCGGTGCCGCTCAGCAACCGGCAGGCCCGCTACAATTACCGGAAGTCGAAACAGGAGATCGAGCAGGCCCTGCTGCAACTCAAGCGGCAGGAGCAGCAGATCATGCACGAGGTCGAGGACGCCATCGCCGAGGCCCGGAGCAGCTACGAGCAGATCGAAGCCCGACGGCAGGCGAGCGAATTCGCCCAAGCGGCCTATGAAGCCGAGCAGAAGAAGCTCGAAAATGGCAAGAGCACCAGCTTCCAAGTCCTCGTCCTCCAGCGCCAACTCACACAGCGCCGGTACGAGGAAATCAGCGCCTTGAGCACCTACAACCGGGCTCTCGCCGACCTCGCGCTCAAGGAAGGAACCACGCTCGATCGGCTCGGCATTGTGCTCACGGTCAAACCGTAGCGTCGGGCGGCTTTGGACCGTTGATCCGGGCAAACGCGGCGCGTGGATCGCTGGGGAAATCCGACAGCATCGGCCCCACCGCGCGTTCGTCGATCGGCATGTATTTGCCCGAGCCGGACGCCATGAGCGTGCCCGACGGTTCCCGCAACTCCGCCTCGGCCAACAGGAGGCGGTTGCGACGATTCTCCTTGAGTCTGCCGATGAGTTCGTAGGCTGTGCCCGGTCGCACAGGTTTGAGAAAACGCACGGTCAGTTCCGCGCAGTAGGTGAACCGGCTCGTCGCCGCCCCGCAAGCCCAGACCATCGTCTCGTCCAGAACGGTCGAAGTGAGCCCGCCGTGGACGGTGTTCTGGAACCCGGCGTGTTCGCGTCGCGGCTCGAAGCGGGCCCGGACGCATCCGGGTTCGGCGCTGAATTCGAGTTTCAGCCCGAGTGGATTTTCCGTTCCGCAGACAAAGCAGGACCTCGATTGTGGAAGCGTGATCGCCATGTGGAGAGTGTACCAGTGAGCGCATGGACCGGGAATCACAAATTCACGGCGGAGCCAAATCCCATCGGCGGGCTCCGATCCGGCTCTTCGGGGCGTCCGGGCCGCGGAGGGCGTCGGCGTTGGCGCACGCTTTTCTTCGGGGGACCCGGTTGTCTCGGAGGGCCGATGCCGCAGTGGCCGGAGAGGCCCTGATCGGTGACGGTGATTGGATCGAGACCGGGTCTCGCGGAGATCGACCCTCCGACACAGGCCTCCCCCAACGGGTTTGATGTTCACTGGGAACATCGAACGGGAACAGGCCGCTTCCCTGTTGCAGTCTGGACATGGGGCGGTAGGCTAGGCCCATGCGTTTCATTGGCAGCATTATCGAGAAGCTGCAGCGGCATCCCAAGCGGATTGTCTTCCCTGAGGGAACCGAACCGCGGGTGCTGCAGGCGGCGCGCCAGTACTATTGCCTGCGGCTGGGTGCTCCGATTCTGCTTGGAGACCGCGCCCGGATCAAGGCGGTGGCCGCCAGTCTCAACCTCTCACTCGAGGGGGTGCGGCTGATCAACCCGGCCGACAGCGAAGAGCTCGATGCTTTTGTGCAGCGCTTTCTTCTGCTGCGGCGTTCGAAGGGGGTCGAGGAGCCGGAAGCCCGGCAGATCATGACCAAGCCGAATCACTTTGGCGCGATGATGGTTGCCATGCATCAGGCGGACGGCCTGGTGTCGGGGGCGGACGAAATCACGGGCAGCGTGCTGCGCCCGCTCTTTCAGATCATCAAGCTCGCCCCGCAGACCAAGACGGCATCGAGTTGCATGGTGATGGAGGTCGAGGACTCGAAGTTCGGCGAAGACGGCGTGCTCTGCATGGCGGACTGCGGCGTGATTCCCGATCCGACGGTGGACCAACTGGCCGACATCGGGGTCGCGACCGCCCGGCTGGCGCATCACCTGTTGAACGTTCGACCCCGGGTTGCGTTCTTGTCGTATTCGACCAAGGGAAGCGCCACGCATCCGACCATCGGCAAAGTGCAGGCGGCGACCGCTCTCGCTCAGCAGCGGGCTGACCAGCAGATGTTGGAGGCCGATTTCGACGGCGAACTGCAACTCGACGCCGCGTTGGTGGCGGAGATCGCCAACCGCAAAGTGCCCGACAGCCGGGTGGCCGGGCGCGCCAATGTCCTGGTCTTTCCTGACCTGAACTCGGGCAACATCGGCAGCAAATTGCTGCGCCACGTCGCCCGCGCGAACGCCTACGGCCAGATTCTGCTCGGTCTCGACCGGCCCGCGGCGGACATGTCGCGCGGATCGAGCGCGCACGATATCCTCGGCGTGGCCGCCATTGTGGGTGTGCAGGCGGTCAACTATCAGCTCCTCTACCCCGGCGCGGGCCAGCGGCTGCCGGGCGAATAGGGTGTCCGGCCGGTTGTCGTCCTCATGAACACCACCACGCCACGTTTGTTCATCGCGGCAACGCGCCAGAACGAGGGGAAGACAACGATCTCGTTGGGGCTGGCCTCGACCTTGCAGCGCTTTTACCCGCGGATCGGCTACATCAAACCTGTCGGGCAGCGCTTTGTGAATGTGGCCGAGCAGAAGATTGACGAAGATATCATCCTGATGGACCGGGTATATGGCCTGAACTGCCCTCTGGCCGACATGAGCCCGATCGCGGTCGCGCCGGACTTCACGCGTCAATACCTCGAGTCGTCGAATCACGAGATGCTGGTGCGGCGGATTCAGGAGGCCTTTGACCGGGTGGCGTGGGAGAAGCAGTTTGTCCTGTGCGAAGGCTCGGGTCATGCAGGGGTGGGCTCGGTGTTCGACCTGTCCAACGCGCGCGTCGCGAAGGTGTTGGGCGCCAAGGTGATCATTGTGTCGCAGGGTGGGATCGGGAAACCGATCGACGAGGTGTGCGTGAATCACGCCCTGTTCCAGCGCGAGGGCGTCGAGATCATCGGTGTCATCCTCAACAAGGTGTTGCCCGAAAAACTCAGCCACGTCGAGAAGTTCGCCGGCAAGGGATTCCGACGGCAGGGACTCGAGTTGTTGGGGGTGCTGCCGCATCAGCATATCCTGACCAGTCCGACGCTCGGGCTGATTCGCGAGGAACTGGGGGCCGAGTCGCTCAACCCGAGTCCGCAGGACTCGAATCTGGTCGAGGAAGTGGTGGTCGGCGCGATGAGCGTTCGACAGGCGCTGAAATCGTTCAAGAAGGGCGTGCTGGTCATCACGCCCGGCGATCGCGAGGATATCGTGCTGGCGGCCGCCACAACACTCTTCGGGCAGGGGACCGACGGCTTGGCCGGCATTCTCCTCACCGACAACCAGCGCCCCTCGCCGAACGTGATGCGCGTCATTGCCGCTCTGCCCTTCCCGGTCCTCCTCACCAAGGAGGAGAGCTACCGGGTCGCGTCCCGTGTCCACGACCTCACGGTGAAGACGCGTCCGGACGACACCGCCAAGATTCTGCTCATTCGTGATTTGATTGCCCAACACGTCAATGTGCAGAAGATACTCGAATCGATTTGAGCAGATACAATAACACGATCCTATGAATGCATCGACTTCTCTCCTCTTGAACCCTTACCTCGAGCATCTGCCCGTCTATCAGCCGGGCCGGCCGATCGACGAAGTGGCGCGCGAGTTAGGGCTGCCGGCCGACGACGTCATCAAGCTCGCGTCGAACGAGAACCCGCTGGGACCTTCGCCCAAGGCGCTGGCCGCGATGCAGCAGAGCCTGCGATCGCTGCATCTCTATCCCGACGGCAACGCCTTCTACCTCAAACGGCATCTGGCGGACAAGCTGAGGGTCGCTCCGGAAAACCTGATCCTGGGCAATGGCTCGAACGAAGTGATCGAGTTTGTGGGCCATGCCCTCATCATGCCCGGATCGGAGGTGGTAGTCTCCGAGTTTTGTTTCGCGGTCTATCCGATCGTGACGCATCTGTGCGGGGGCAAGCTGGTGTCCGTGCCGGCGCGCGAGTACGGCCATGACCTGCCCGCGATGCGTCGGGCCATCACGCCGCGCACCGCCGTGGTTTTCGTGGCCAATCCCAACAATCCCACCGGCACGCTGGCCTCGGACGACGAGGTCCTCGAACTGATTCACGAGGCGCCGCCTCACGTGCTGGTGGTCCTTGACGAGGCGTACATCGAGTTTCGAGATCGGCCGCTCGATTTGCTCGAACTGATCCGATCGGGCTCAAAGCCGAACCTCCTGCTCACGCGGACATTCTCGAAAATCCACGGTCTGGCCGGACTGCGGCTGGGATACGGGATTGGCGGCGCGGAGATCATTGCCGCCTGCGAGAAAGTGCGGCAGCCTTTTAACATCAACACGATGGCGCAGGTGGCGGCCTTGGCGGCACTCGACGATGAGGATCATCAGCGCCGGACTAAGGAGAACAACGCCGTCGGGTTGCGCTTTTTCGAAGAGGCGTTTCGCGCGTTGGGGCTGCTCTTCGTGCGTTCGCATGCCAATTTCGTCCTGGTCAAAGTGGGCGACGGTCAGCGCGTGTTCAATGATCTGCAGCAGCAGGGCGTCATCGTGCGGCCCATGGGCGGCTATCGTCTGCCCGAGTGGATTCGAATCACCGTCGGCACGCCCGCGGAGAACCAGCGTTACCTTGCCTCTTTGAAGCAGGCCCTGGGACGTGCGTGAGCGGGTGCTGCCTCGGTTGCGATCCTTGACGAGACCCTGCCGAGACCATTCAAACGTTCGTTGGTGAAGCGTCCCGCGCTCGCCTCGCAGTTGCAACCCGGCGAAAGCGTCCAGTTGGAGGATTCGCCCACACCGCTGGTTCTGACACGCCAGAGACTGCCACGACTCTCGGCGCAAGACATCGAACGTGACCTGGCCGCCCTCGCGCAAGGCATCGCGCCGATGGATGCCGACACGCTCCTGGAGGACCTCCGGTCGTGACGATCTACCCGGACACTTCGTTCCTCGTGTCGTTCCTGGCCGGCTGGGAGCGGCATCACGCGCTGGCCATGGCTTGGTTTAGGCCACGCAGTGAAGCGGAATGGCTCATCTCGCCGTGGGCGGAGTTCGAAACGCTGAACATCCTGCGGCAGATGTGCCGCGAGCCAAACGGCCCGCCGCCTAACCGGGTCGAGGCGGTGCGACGCTACTGGCGGCACCTGTTCCGAGCGGGGCCGTTTGTTCGTCGGCCGGTGGACTGGCTGGCCACGACGGCCGGCTGCCAAGAACTCAGCGCGGCGTTCAGCGTGCGGCAGAGGATGCGCTCGGCGGACACGCTGCACATCGCCATACTGGACCAGATTCTGCCCGATCTATTTGTGACTTCGGACGGCAACCAGCACGCGTTGGCGCTCGCCCGCGGCTTCGAGTCGGAGAAGTACCGTTAGCCGGCTCTTCACGAGCGGAATTCGGGTCATAACTCGACATCTGGCAATGGGCGCGGCCTCAGGGTGGCGCTGGTACTCGCGGATGACCGTCGTCAAGGTGAGGCAAGGCGCTGGTGAATTCTAATTGTCGTTTGGCAGCAAGCAGCCTGAACGATTGCAGTGCATGGAACATTCTCCCTACCCAGGGAGATTCCGCCGCCGAGAGGCGGCGGGAAGTCAGCAGAGGCCATAGTTGCAGAAAACTCATCTGCAGGTGAACCCGCTTGACACTGTTATTTATTTACGCCGCCTTATTCGAGAAACCCGGAATGGCGCAACGCTACGCGCAGTCATTTTGACCCGGGCCAAACCAGACCAGTTTCCCTTTGACGTCCCAGCCGTAGCGATTCTCCACGCCCCAGTTCTGAAACCGGCGAGCCGATGAAGACACCAGTGCTCTTCTTGGCGACGCGACAATGAGGCAACGTCACCCCTTGTCCGTGGGAAGCGGGGGCGGGCTCTTCGGCTTTCTCGCGGGGGCTTTCCAGCAGCCGCCCGTGCTGAATTGAATCCAGGTCCATCGCAGCCAACGGATTAGCGCCGCGGCGAGCCAGAGGGCCCAGGCCAGCATCAGCAACCGGTAGAACCAGACTGAGACCGACACCACGACCGGCAGGGGCAGTTCGGTCCCGCTGCGCGGCTGGAACCAGCGTAACTCGAGCCGCGACGAACCGTTTCCGCGAATGAACATCTCGGGGTTGCCGAGAAGCCCCTCGCTCACCACGGCCACAAGGATGCCCAACGCCGCCAGTGTGAGACCCACCAGCAACACCTGCAGCAGGTTGAACCTCCACGCTGCGCCCTCACTCCCCCGTCTGCCACGCAACGCAACAAGGAAGAACCAACCTACAACGGTCAGCGCGGCAGCCAGGTGAATCTGCGTCAGCCCCAGTGCGAGAAGCATCCACTGCAGGCGCGTCACCGGCGAGAGCTTCAATCCGCCCAAAACCCAAGCCGCGAGAAGAGAGACGGCCAGCACGGTCCAGAACCGCACCGCTGGGCCGCGCAACGGCCCGGACACCCAGAGCACCCAGCGGCTCTCGGGCACACGGATCGCGGTGGTGATGTTGGCCGCTTCGACGGGCAACTTCACGCTCCCGGCCACCGCCCTGGTCTCGAGCGGCCTGTTCGAGCGCCACTCGAGGTTCAACGTCTGGCTGCCCGGATGCACCGGCACTATCAGCTTCGCACCCTCGCGCCGGACCGGAATCGAGCGGTCGTCCTGCTTGAGCGACGACACTTCGGCTTCCGGGTCGAGTTCGAGGATGAAATCGTCGCCCAGGCTGGCCTCGACATCGAGGGTGAGTTGCGCGGTGCGCTGCCGGCTGCCGAGCGAGATGTCGTGATTCACGCGCCGCACGGTGATGGTGTCGCCGCTCATCGCCTCGGGTTTGCTGAATGAAAGCGTGACGCTTTCGCCCGGCCACGGACGCCAGACGGGGGCCAGGTTCCGCTCGCTGATTTCGAACACCGGAGCCAGTCCCGAGAGAGATACGTTCCACACCGGCGAGGTCACCAGATGCCAGCGTTCGATCCAGCGGTCGGTCTTGGCCGCGGACAGCTCGATGCCTTTGCCGATCGGCAGTTCGCTTTCCCAGGCAAACTCGCCTTCACCCGCACCCAACCGCACCTCCACGAACCCATCCCGCACGATGACTCCTAGCGAGAGCACTTTCTCGCCCTCGAGCACCGGGACGCGCAGGGAGACCGCCTTGCCTGTCTGGGCCAAACGGGTGATTACGGTGCGCGCCTGCCAGACCAACCCGACCTCCAGGTTACGTTCCACGGCCACGATAGCATTGAAATCCTTGCGGTCATACTCGGCTTCGCCGGCGGCGGTCTCGCGCTGGCGGGCGAAGAAGACCTGGTTTTCCGGGATGCCATTCGGGCGCACGCCCGTGACCGTCCAGCCAGGGGCGTCAATGGCGACACGGCGCGGTTTCAACAGGAACGTCCATTCCCATTCTGTGGCGCTGGGGAGAAACCCTTCCACCACGACACGATGGACGCCCGCGGACGCGACGATCCACAAATAGCCGTCATCCCGGCGCAAGACGGCTTCCGGCTTGTCATCCAATTGCACAGACACAGGGGACCAGGAGGGCAGTTTCCCGGGCAACGGCACGGCCACCTGCGCTGTCGCATGAACTTCAACCGTCATGCTGATCCTGCCGTCGGTGACGTTCAAATCCACAGTCGGGATTTCTGCGGCGCGCGGATAGGCGTCTGATGTCTCGAGCAAGCGCTCGCGCAGCGTGTTGAGCGTCTCCTTGTCCGGCACCTGAGCCAGGGACGACGTCGGCACGCACAGTGCCAACAGGAGAGCCGCCGCCGCCCCCAAACCGGTGGCTTTGCCCGGGCCGACGGCAATCGGTTTCCAACCGCCTCGCCGCAGCAGGAGGCCGCCCAGAGCCAACAGCAGCGCCACGCGCAACACCGTCAGCACGCGATGCACGCTGGTCGAGATGAGAACGGGGCGGATGGTTTCACTGGCCGATACCGGCCCGTTCCAACCGCAGCGGACCAGGTTCCAATTCCATTCCGGCTCGGCGGGGCCGGTCTGGATCTTGGCCTTGGATTCATAGGCCAGGTTGGATTCAAGTCCATAGCGAGCGGCCCGCTTTCCGAGCGCGGGCACTTCCGCTTGCTGCGCCTGCGCAGCCTCGGGCACCTGGGCGGCCTGGCGTGGCGCGGCCCACTGAGGCGGCGGATGATACGCGCGCCAGCCGAAGAGGGGGTACGACCCGTAGCTGAATCCCTGCCGTTCGAGCTGCGGATAGATGACGCTTTGAAGCTGACTGGCGACGAATGGCACGAGACCGAACAGCAACAGCGCAACGGCAAGCCACTGCCACCCGATGATTGCCTTGCGCACGCCGCCTTGAGGCACCACGCGCAGCAGCGCCAAAGGCAACAACATGAAGAGCCACGTCAGCCGGGGTGCGCCCGGCTCGTGATACCCAAGACTGAAGGCCAGGAATGCCACCAGCCCCGCTTTCCAGCCCCACAACTTGAACACGGCCAGCGAAAAGATCAGCAGCAGGAACAGGTCGAGCAGTGTCCACGCGGTCAGCCAGTCGCCCTCGACCCAGTCCGCGCCGAACAACGCCAACAACCGCCAGCCCGGCGGCAGATTCATCGAGACATCCAGCTCGTCTGCGGGCGCCTGCCAGCCCGTGGCCGGTATCGCTTTCATCCGATCTGAACGCCCGATGGCCTGGAGGTCCAGGTTCCGAGTGCGAATCTCGACGCCTGCGGTGCCGTTGACCGGGTCGACGGTGATCAACTGGGGCTGTCCCCCCATCTTCGCGGCGCCGAGTTTCTGGCCCACCGCGACATCGAGCCGCCAGATCTGCTGCATCGTGCCATGAATCTGATCGCGGAACGTCAGCCCATTGCCATCCTCATCGAGCCAGAACACCCGGCTGATCTTCAACCCCTCCGGCCGTTGCAGTCCCATCCCCCGCATCTTCTCCACCAACCGGAACGCCTGGTCCGTCGGCCATTGATACACCGGCAGGTTTCGCCACTTCCGCGGAAAGGCTGTCTGCGAAACGTCCACCACCTCGATGCCATCGAGTTCTGCCATGCGAAACTCCGGTGCAGCCCGAAAGCCCACCGACTCCGTCGCCACAATCGGTCGGGCGCCTTGCGCGAACCTAATCTCACCTGCGTCGGTCGTACGAAACGCGTCCATGCGAATGGTCCATTTGCCCGCCCGCACCTGCGCCTTCATGCGGCCCTGATCGTCCACGGCCACCGGCACCGGCGCGTCCACCGACCCGATGCTCCAACCCTCGGGCACGATATGGCCCAGGTCCTCCTCGCGGCTCTTCCCCGACACGCTCAACTCGAGTTCGGTGCGCAGCCAGAGCGGAATGCCATCCTCGATGACGCGCCAGATCTGGGCGGCAACCGTGTCCTTGTCCGTAGCCTCGAGACGGACGCGTTTGAGCCAGAGGTCCCCGGCCTCGTCCCAGTTGGGCAGCTCGACTTTCTTGCCTTCGAGGACGAGTGAAAGCAGGCCTACCTCGCGCGGCACGCGGATCAGTTGGGGCATTTCAGTTTCCCAGCGGAACGATCCCGCAATCTGATGACGTCCTGGCTCGAGCTCGAGGCAGGGCCGGTTCTCGTGCTCCACAACGGCGATCGGCGCGCCGTTCGCGCGCACCTCGAGCGGCCAGGTCTCCCCGCCCCCCGGCAGCGGCACCCAGGTCCGGCTGAATACGGCCACACTCAATTCAAACGTTGCGGATTTCTGATCCGCCGCCAACGACAGCGCGCCGGGCCAGAAACAAACGCGCCGGGCGGCGTCATTGAACGGCGTCGGACAATTGCGCTGTTTGAGGTCCCAGGTCGCCCAGTCTTGCCACTCCCTGAGCGGCGCGGGGATTCGGCGCCCGGCCAGTTCCTGGGCGTTGCACGGACGGATTGCGCCGCAGGCGGCAAACCAGACGGCCAGCAAGGTGACTGCTTTCACTGTGTAGGGCTTCAGTTCCTCGAGTGTGTCAGGCAGGGTCATGGCGGAATAACCCGCGGTGCGAATCTGCGGCTGTTGGCTGCGCATCCTCCGCCAGGCATGAGCACAGTAAAACGACCCGCGCCACAGCGGTTGGGCTGGTCATCGATGAATTGCTCTTTGCTCGTTGAATCCGTGACCGGTCAAGCCCGTGCTCGTATCGAGCAAGCTCAGTGTGTGTGCTGCGTCGAAGGGGTCAAGCATTCTTTGAATCGGCCCAAGCCGCCGGCACGGTCATTTCAGTTAAATCCCTGAAGGGTCGCTGTTGTCCAGGTTGGAAACAGGATGAAGAACCTGTCACTTTATCCAACCGATGTGCGACGTACCATAGGGCGGGCGCGTCTTGGTCGCGACATAACCGACCGCAGCACACTCAACCTGCGCGCGCGTGAACATTGCGCCGGTGGCGGACTTCAAATCGCCGACACACACCGCGACCTTGTTCAACTTGACGGCCGCGGGCACCACGGCAATTTGGACACGCTCCCTCTCATTGCGTGCCAGGCTTACATTGTAACTTAAGGGCTGACCCCGGTTCTTAAGACGACCTGGTAATAACGCCGTTCCGACCCCTCAACGGCCGGGTCGGTCAGGCTGGCGACCGCATTCTGGGCTTGAACCTCGACCGGCAGTTCGGTCCAGCAACCGTTCTCGAGATCCTCGCAATACCGCACGCGATAGGTGCGCCCGGGCAAAGCCTCCCATGTCAACGTCACGCCTGCCGCGGGATCCGACCGCACCTCGTAAATCCGAATCTTCGGCCACTCGGTGGACGCGATGCTGTTCGGTGCGCCCGGTGTGGGCGGGGACATCCGGTAAAAAGGCAGTGGGGCGGCGTCGGGCCAGCGCCCCTCGCTGCGGTCGGTCTCCTGCGCGACGAAGACCACCTCATCGATGGGCCGCCCCGTGGCGTCCGCAAGCAGGATTCGTTCCCCCAGTTGGTCGAGTCGGAAGTTCACGTGCAGGTCGCCATCAGGGCGTGACTGTTCGGGCTGCCCGTCGGCCCAGACGAGGAGATAACCGTGTGGCGGGACGTGGAACCCCTGCGGAACGACAAACAGAGACGGTGTCGCCGGATCGTCGCTGAGCCAGAATCCGGCGATCGAGATCGGGATGGGGCCTGGATTGTGGATTTCGAACCAGTCATCGAACGCGCCGTCCGCGGGATCGGCCACGGCGCCCCGGTTCGAGGCCATCCATTCATTGATGAAAAGAGCGGGGGGCGGCGTGTTCGTGCTCGAGCACTCGATTCGGATCGAGTCGACGGCGTCCGCGACAGGTTGTCCGGCGCGGTCGAGTCCCTGAACCTCGATCGCGTTGGCGCCCGGTTGCAGGGCTAGCCTGAGGCTCCAACGCGTGGGTGAGAACCAGGTCAGGGGGTAGGGAATCCCGTTGACCGTGATCGCACGGACCCAGACAGGGGCGGTGCCGGTGAGGGAGACGACGGTTTGGGACGTCGTGTGGTCGTTGCCATTATTGGTCGTGATGGCGAAGACGGCCTCGACCGTTTTCAACTGGGCTTCGAGATACGCGCGGCGCCGGCGAATCCAGGACTTGATGGCGTCCGGGCTGTTCAGGGCGACATTGTTGGCGCGGAACGCGGCGTACTTGGCGTCGAGGATGGGATCGATGGCGCTGGCCCGGAAGAACGTCTGCATGGCCTCGTGCAGGCCGGCCCAATAGCGCCGGACGAACGCAGGCGTCTGGTACATGCGCCGGATGGCGGGGTCGCCCACGTCGAACAGCGGCGCGTCGGGCGGGTCGTTGAATACGCCGAGGCCGACATCGAAGTCCCAGCACATCAGTTTCCAGGAATCGCGTTCGGGCTTGTAGAGGAAGGTGTTTTTGGCGTTGGGATTGCCGAATGCATCCCAGAATGAAGCCAGGTCGTTCATGGCGAAGGTCAGCATCCAGTGATCCACGTCCACAATCGCCTCGACGCGCCCGATGTAGTCGTTAGTGGCGTTGACCGCATCGACCAGGGCGAAGAGCGGCGCGAAGTCGTTGGCGGACCCGCGCACGGCGCGCGGGCGCCAATTCCAGCGGTAACGGGCGGTGTTTGCGCGGCCGTCGGGCAGGGTGAACTTTTCGAGGGTGTTAAGGATGCACGGATCGAGGCGGTTGCCGGCGTTGTCGAACTCGTTCCAGCAATCGGTCTTGTAGAGGTCGCCGCGGTCGTCCCCGGGGAACCATTCCTCGATGGTGTCCCTGCCCGGCTGCTGGACATCGTCGTAGATGGCGCCGCGTCGAACGCCGTTGACGAACAGGTGCACATAGCGGCGGTACATGTTGGGCAGGCCGTACTGATCGAGGAACCAGTACATGAGTTGTTCGCGTTGGTTGGTGTCGTCGCGCACGGGCCAGTCGAGCGTGACATGCCGTTCGCCGAGAAACCGGTCGTCGGCGGGAAAGTTGACGTCATACCCGCAGAGGTTGCCTGTGGGGCTGGTGTAGCCGGGGGAGGTGTAGGAACTGCCGCTGTAATGCGCGCCGGCATTGTAGATGACCCGGTTGGTTCCATAGACGAACGTGGCGTCGACGTCGTCGTTGCTCATTTTCTCGCGGCTGGCCCAATGAGCGTGGGACGCCGCGGTGATCCAGAGGCGATAGTTGGCGAAAGCGCCCGGCACATGGTCTTCGCCGACCCTGACGAGGCATTCGCGCGCGGGCGCATCGGCGGGGAACCGGCTGGTCGCGGGCGCGGCGTGGGCATCGAGGGCCTCGACGAAAAACGCGATGAGGGTTCCCTTCGGCTGGGCGGGGAGAATGGCCGAATAGACGCCGTCCTTCGGGAATTCGTCGCATCCGGCGCCGTCATCGGACATGGCCACCGCCGTGGTAGCGAGATCGGGATCGATGCGGTAGTGGACGAATGCGCCGGCAATCCCATCGGGATCGCTGAGGCGGGCTGTGACGCGGATGGGTTGTCCGGATGCCGGCAAGACGGGACGATGGGCGACGTCGGTGATGGCGGGAGGTGCATTGGCGCGGCTCTGGCTGTTGCGTGCGGCGGGGGTGCCGAGATTGTGCGGGAGGTTCAGGCGGCCATAGGCTTCGAGTGCGCCTCCGCGAAGGCGCAGGAGGATTTCAGGATGTCCTTTGAGCCAGCGGACGCGCGCGCGAATCGTGACCGAGGTTCCGACGGGGATGCTCGATTGGAGCCGGGTGAAGGCGCGGTTGACGACGTGATCTCCGCGTTCGGTAGCCACGAGCCGCAGCGAGCGTGCGCTCTGATGGCCTTCGGTCTTCTCCCACCTGCTGTGGCTTTGAGTGCCCTGGAATGTCCAGCCGTCAAGACCGTTTTCGAAGGTCGAGTTGGCGATCCGATTGTTGCCGGCGACGAGCACTTGAACCGTGTCGACGAGCGCCTCGCCCGCACCCATCAGGAAGAGCTGCAGTTGTTCGGCGGAGGGCGTCGACGGATGCGGCGAGACAAGGGGACCTGTCGCCTCGACGGTTGTCCAGGGGGCCTTGGCGGTCTCGTCGCTGTCGGCCCAGTTGGGAGCCAGATCGGCGTCGGCTCGAGGGTCGATCCGTTCAAGGCTGCTGCCGCCACCGTCCGCCCAGCGCCCCCACCGACCGCCATCGCGGTAGGTGACCTCATCGATCAGCACCCAGACGGGTTCGGAGGCCGGTTCCTCCGGCGGTGAAGCTGCGCCATCGAATCCCAGGGGCGCTTCGAGCCCGATGCGCTCGCCTCGACCAGAGAGCGCGCCGGTGAAGTCCCCGAGGATGAGAGCGGGATCGACATCGGGGTGATTAGCCCGGAGGCGGACGGCGTTGCGGGCCACCACCAGAAAACCACCCGGAGCGACCGACGTGCCGGGAGGAAAGCGGAACTCGATGCCATCAGCGAGGCGCCATCCGCCCAGATCGACTCCGTCCGGCCCAGAGTTATGGAGTTCGACGTATTGGTCGTCGTCCATTTCCGAAATAGGGTGGTACATGATTTCATTGATCACGACGGCCGAGCGGCGCGGACGCGCATTGGTCGTGCCTGGCGTGGGCACATCAAGCGTGCGCAGGCGCTCGGCGCCGTCGGGGAACCGTCCGAAGGCCGCGCCCTGCCATTGCGGGGTGAGACGGACGGCATCGAGTATGCGATCGAGCGCGGGGTGGCTCAGGAACACCGCTTCCCCGGCTGCATCCAGAGCGAACCCGAGTTGGGTCTCGTCGAAAACGACGAACCCGCCCGGGTCGAGCACCGTGCCATCGGGGATGCGGAATTTGAGTGCGATGCGATCGTCGCTCAGGTAACATCCGGCGAGGTCGGCCGGGCGGGGGCTGCCGTTGTAAAGTTCGATGAAGTCGGGCTGGCCTGGGTCGGCATGCCCGAGGAGTTCGTTGATGACGATGCCGGCCAGCGGGTCCACGGGGAGCGGGTCCTGCCTCCCCGGCGAGCCGCCCCTGGCCGCGCTCGAAGCCCAGGCTCGCGAGTCCCTCTCGCCATGGCTCGGGCGGGCCAGGACCAACGAGTGACCCGTGCCGTCCGGAGCGACGGGCCAGGGGGGACGGTCCGCATAAGAGACCTCGAGGACGATGGCGCCGGACCGTTTGCGGAGGCGGATGGTGCCGCCTTCGTTGGCGAGCTTGCCGTCGAATGGACCCAGCACATTGGTTGCGCCGGACACCGCGCGCAGGTCGTCAGGAGCGGCAGCCACGACGAGATAACTGTTGCCGGCCAGGATTGTGTTGGGGGGAAAGGTGTAGTCGCATTCGCCCGAAAAGCGCCATCCGCTGATATCCTCGAAGAAAGGATTCGAGTTGTAGAGTTCGATGAACTCGAGATTCCGCCCGTCGGATCGCGGGGCGGGATGATACATGATCTCGGTGATGGCGATGCCCGTTCGGCGGCTCGAAGGGCCGGGCGGTTCGTATGTCTGTTGCGCCGGACTTGGGAAGGTGAGGGTGAGGGAGGCGATCTGGCTTGTGACGGAGCCGTGGGCGTTGCGGACGATGACGTCGTAACTGCCCACGTTGGTCAGGACGGCGGCGGGGATGAAATACTGGGCGTTGGTTGTGAGGAGGATCGGCTGCCCGTCCAGACGCCACTGATGGCGCATCGGCTTGCTGCCATAGACCCCGACCGTGAACATAGCCGGATCGCGAAAGGGGACCGTGATCGAGACCGGTTGGCGCGTAATTGCCGGCGGCGTGCCGGGGGGCGCGACAGGCTCGGCCGTGCCGCGCAGTTCCGCGCGAAAACCGGTGGGGTTGACGCTGTCGCCGGCGTTATTGACGACGAAATCGAGCGTGTTAATGCCTTCGACGAATCCGTCGGCAAGGGTGAAATCCCCTGAGAATGCGCCGAAATTGCCGTCGTAAACGATCCCGCTGCTCGAGCCGTTGAGGCGCACGTCGACCCCCGCATTGTCGGAGGACCACCGGAAAGTGACGGTTGCGGTTGCGGGTTCGAAGCCCTTGAGGTCAAAGCGGAGCCGATAGACGTAGTCTCCGGGAGAATTGCCGCTCGTCTGACTGGCCTGAGGCGCGATCCACCTCGAGTCGGGTCCGTTGTCCAGCCAAGGGGGAATCGGATAGCCCGACCGCACCACGTAGGCCGCCGGCCCGGGCGCGCTCGAGTCGGCGCTCTGGATGAGGGTCCAATGCGGATCAACTGCTCCGCCCGAGAGCAATGCGCCACTGGCGTCGACGCCCGTGTTGAAGAGGCCCGGAATGGTTGCAGCGTTCGCCCCGAAAAGGAGGCAGGCGAGGCCCGCGGCCGGTTGCAGGGCGCCCCAGGGCCGGCGACAAAAAGCTCTGTTCCGGAAGTGTCGGTTGCGCATTGCTATCGAGAATCCTCGACCGGCAAGACTTGCCGCAAACACGCCGAGTCTGTTTGCTGCGTTCAAAGGGTCAAGGATTCTCTGGAGCGAGGCGGTTCATGGCGAGTTCTTGGGCGGTCGTCGGTGCGGTTTGACGCGCATCCAAGTGGTGTCGCATTTCCCTTCAACGTGACCCTTGATCTTCGAGGTCACAGAGGTCAAGGCTATGCTCCTTCGTCGCGCCTCGCCGGCCGGCCAAATCCCCTCCAGCGAAATCGGGACTAATTCTTGCACAGACCTTAGGTTGACGCGTATGCGCGGCCGCGGGAGAGCAGCCCTCAGCGCAGCGCGATTGGATTGGCGTACACCCAGGGGACCCATTCGCCGCGAATCCAAAGTTCGGCTTCGACGCGATATTTGCCGGGGCCGGACGGAGTCCACTCGATGGACCGGCCCTCCTTTTGGAGAACGGGCTCGCCGTCTTTGATCACAGTGAATCGGCAGGGCAGGGGCGATCGCGCCACCAGCCGGATGTCCGATGTGTAGTCAAGCGTTTCGCCCATGACCGCCTGTCCGGATTCGCTCTGGGCGAGCCATTGACAGCCCGTGCTGTCCGCCAGCATGTCGAAGCCGACAAAGGCGCGTCCGGCCCGCAGCGCATCGAGAATCGCCGTCTCGGTCAGTTCCTGGGCCAGAACGTGCGTGCCGACGTGGCGCGCCATGCGGGCATAGGGATCGAGTTGGACGCGGCAGAGGACACGGCCGGGTTCGAGCGGACCGAAGAAGAGCCGCAGCAGCCAGCGCGTGAGGAAGTTCAAGCGCACATCGCGGAGCGTTCGCGGGCTGGTATCCTCGATGCGCAGCGTGCCCTCCGGCGTCGAAACGCCGCGCACGCCGGTGTTTTGGTGGCAGTCATTGCCCGCGATGCCAGTCAGATGGCGGGTGCGGTTGAGATCGTCCCATCGGCGGAGGTTCTCGACCGGCCGATCGAACATCAGCCGGAAGACGAGGTCGGGATGCCGCTTCTGGTTCAGGATGAAGTCCGGGAGGATTCGAAGCAGAGCCTGTTCCTCGTCCTTGAAATCGGCGTGGGTGTTGTAGATTTCCATGCCGGTGAGTTCCGGGCGATTCCAGTCGCGCGGTTCCTCGGGATGGGCATAGAAGAGCACGCCGCCGTTGGCCAGTGCTGTTTGGGCGATTCGATCGTTTTCCCAGGCGTTGTCGAGCACGATGTTCGAGGCGACGCCAAAGGGCATGAGGCCCTCCTTCATCTCGAAGCCGGGGATGAACAGCTTGCCTTCCCGCAACCCGCGCCATTGTCGTCCGAAGTCGGCTTTTCCATTGTCGCAATGGTCGCTCATGCAAATGAAGTCGGTCCTGGTTTCTTTAAGCGCCTCGAGAATCTCCGGGAAGGAGACCTCGCAATCGTGGGAGAACTCCGAGTGGCTGTGCACCACACCGCGGTACTCGGTCCAGTTGGTCAGAGGGGGAACCGGAACGCGCATGGCGCGTAGGGAGGCCCGGTTGGCTTCCTCCTCGGGAAAGCGAATGAAGGCATTATAGAACGCCAAGCGAAACCAGTAGAGAATGACCACGGTGACCAGCACGACGAGCAACAAGCCCACCCGCCAGACCCAGCGGAGCGCGCGACGCACGCGTCCGCGACCGGCTGGCTGCGACTGTTCGTGCGATCTGTTGTGCATGGGCATGATTTAGCCGGACGTTGCTGCATGGCTCAAACGAAAACGCGAAGGTAGGACCTGGCAACCTTCGCGTTGCTCGAACTGTTCTGAGTGGCAGACGCCTCGCCGCGCGGAACGGGCGGCGGGGAGGGCATCCGATTTACGCCCACTGGTGCATCTGATAGTTGTTGGTATTCTATCGCCCGGTGAGGGCACCGGGTACGTGTCTTGGAACAGGCGAACGTCTGGCGAATCGGCTCGTCGGATGCCACTTTGTGATCACACTTCTTTGATCACCTTGCCACAGCGAACAGCCGGTTCATCGTTGCCACATACAGCGTGCCGTTCGCTGCTACGGCGCTCGCGTTCATGGGGGCGCCCAGTTCGATCGTGCTCAAGATTTTCTTTTCCTTGTCGGCTGCAAAGACCAGGAATTGGCCTCGGCGCGTGCCGATATAGACCTTGCCGTCCGCGATGCAGGGGGAGGCCCAGACCTCGCCGCCGGCCTCATGGGTCCAGTGAGCCTTGCCGGTCCGGGCGTCGACGCAGTGCACCGTCTGACCGCAGTCGCCTATGAAGACAAGGCCATTCGCCACAGCCGGCGTTGCCATGACGTGCCGGACGAGCGGGTAGGACCAAAGGCGGGCGGTGTCCGTCACATCGCCTTCGAGGGTGGCGTCGACGCACTGAATCCAGGCCTCGTTTTTGCCCCACCACAAGTCTCCGCCGCCTGCGATGTAGACGCGTTGGTCGTGGAAGACGGGCATGCCGAAGATGTCGCTGGGTCCTTCGCGTCGGTTCTGGTAGTACCTGTGCACGTTCTCTTTCGGGGCCGTGGGATCGCAGTCGAACTTCCAGACCCTCTCGAGTTTCGCCGTGTCGCCATCGGGCGGGGTGCGGTCCAGCGGCGCGAACGCATACAGCACGGCATCGCCGCCGGCGAAGAAGACGAGGGGACGTCCGTTGACCACGCCCATCGAGGGTGAGGACCAGGTGCAATGATAGATGAGCGGGGCGATTCGCTCGTGATCGCGAGCCAGCAGGCGTCCGGTCCGCTTGTCGAGCACCACGAGACTTGGGGCGTCGGGCGTTCGAATGCGGCGATGGGTGTTGTCCACGCCGGTGCCGGTGTTCAGGTAGAGGTGATCGCCGCGGATGAGGATCGAGCTGTGGGCGGCGTCGTGGGACCAGATGCCTGCGCCGCTGGTCAGATCGAAGAGCCAAAGGATGTCGGCATCCATCGGGCCGGGCTCGAGCGCCGGCTCGGAGGCGGGTGTCATGTGGCGGCCTTCGTCGCGGAAGGGTCCGTCGTTGCCGTTTGCCAGGCCGTGCACGTCGAGGCAGAGAACCTCGCCCCGGTTGCTTACAATGTACACCCGATCCCCTTCGATGGTGGCGGGGGACGAGATACCGCTTCGAGGCCAGTCGAAGAACGGGTCTTCATCGCGCTTGGGCACGACCAGTTGCCATAGCAGCTCACCGGTGCTCTCGGCGAAGCACATCAACACGCCCCGATCGCCCTGGTGCTTGGGGTCGCGCGGCTGCTCGTTGTTCGTGCCGATGAAGACTCGTCCGCCCGCGATGACCGGCGTGGAATAGGTCTCGGTGCCGAGGTCGGCAACCCACTTGACGTTGCGCCCCGACGCCGGGTCGAAGGAATCCGGCAAACCGGTTTCGTTGTAGACGAGATTGCGGGTCCAGGCATGTCCCCATTGCGGCTGGTCGCCCGCAGTCAGTGAAATCAGCAGAGTCGCGAAAGCGGCGCGGAGCGCGATGCGCCTTACGGCCCGCAAAGTCCTTCGCAGGCGAACGGATGACAGAAGGTTCCTCATGGTCTTCGCATTTGCATTGGCGCGCTACATTGCCCCGGAGATACGGGAAAGCAAGGCTTGAGGCTGGACCGCATGTTTCATGGAGTTGCGACCACGTCCATGCCGAGAACTCCCAAGCGTGGACTCATCCGGGCCAAGGGACCCGCGGCGGTCCTCCAGAGCATAAACCAGAGAACGGGCAACGCGCAATGCTCAGCGTTCAACGCTCAACGGAGGCGCACGTAGGGTTCCTCGTCCCAGTTTTCAGCGGGCCAGATGAAGTTGTCGACGGCGCCGTCGTAGCGGAGGCAGAGGTCTTTGACATTGGTTTTCCTGGAGAAGCTCTTGGCGGGGTCATACGTGCTGCCGGTCCACCCGCTGAACAGGTGTCGGTGCCATGGGCAGGCCGCGACGATGTAGCGCGTGCTCCAGCGCTTGAGCTGATCTTCGAGCCACTTCTTTCCGTCGGTCGTCGTTTGGAACCAGGGTCCCAGGTGATAGGCGTAACTGGTAGTGAAGTCGCCGAAGTATTCCCAGCCCAAATCGATCGGGATTCGTCCCCGGGTGCGGTCCGAGGCGCAGATGAAGGAGTTGGTGTTTTCGACGTAGCCCTTCTCGAGGTAGGGCTGATTGCCGCCCGGGAATCCGTAGGTCTTGTTTGTGGGATTGACCAGGTAGAGCGGAGGGCGATCTCCATGATCGTCGCGGTACATCATGATGCCCAGGCCGATCTGGCGCAGGTTGTTCGTGCAATGCATGCGCCGCGCCTGCTCTTTCGAGCGCGCCAGCAGGGGGAACAACATGCCTGCCAGGATCGCGATGATCGCGATGACAACCAGCAGTTCGATCAGGGTGAAGGCGACGCGCCCGCGCAGTGGGATCGGGTTCAAGGTCGTTGCGGAGAGTGGTCTCGTCTGCATACTCGTGCTGGTGCTCTGAATATGGCGCAACGCGACGGGAAACGAAAGCCCCTATTTGTTCGTGTTGCGGAGATCTGCGGAACAGCGATTCTGCCGACATGCGGTTGTTTTGCCTTGAGTCGCCCCCGTGCCTCTTGGTAGAAGAACGTTCACATCGAGCTTGTATGTTTCGGCATCTGACCCGCATGCGTTTGGTTTTGTCGGCTCTCGTCCTCTGTCTGCTGCCGTGGACAGCGACTCGGGCAGCCGACTTTCATGTCGCGATGATCGGGAACTCGATGCTCAACATGGGAATCGATTTCGGCGCATTTTCGAGCGCGATCAACCGCGAAGTCGAGGTCAAAGTCGCGGGCGGAGCGGGGAGCCTGTGGAAGTGCTGCACGCTCTGGTACGCTTCCAAGGGCTCGAATCGGCCCAAGTTCGTCATCGTCGAGGTGCGCAGCACCGAGTTGACGGACCCCCTTTTCAGGAACACCTATGGGCGAGAGGCCATCGGCAGCGACCTCGATTTGCATGCGATCGTGGCTGCGGTTGAAAGCAACCCTCCGCCCGAGGTTGCCGGCAACCACGATTTCCCGGCGGCGGTGAACCACTGCTATTTGCCGGCCATGATTCAGGCGGCCAGGAACGGCGGCGTCGATCTCGTCATTGCTCGGCACAAAGCGCCGTCTTACGGCATCGACGAGAACTCCCCTCATGATGCGTGGTGGGATGCGGTCATGAAGTACAGGCAGGACCTGACGAGTTGCTGTCAGTCGAACGGGGTGTTCTTTCTGGATTATCAGTTCGCGCCGGAGATCAAGTTCGCCGAGCACTACTTGGGGCCGGGCGACGACCACCTGAACGCCGCCAGCAAGCAGATATGGACCAGTCTCCTGTCGGAGGATGTGAACGCGATCCTGGCAGGGCGGCGGGGCGCCAACGAGTGCACCAGCTTTCTGAGGGTGCCTGGCGACTGGGAGTGGCAGCACGGATTGAGCGCACGCGATGGATTGGATGAGATTGCCGACACGGATGGCGATGGTTCGAGCAATTACGCTGAATACGTGGCTGATACGGATCCTGTTGATCCGAAGTCCGTCTTGGCGTTTGCGGCAGGAGCTCTGGAGTCGGGTCGACTCAAGCTGACATGGCGCGGCGGCACCGCCTCGGTGCAGCATCTCGAGGCCCGAACCGCCCTGGACGGCTCACCCGGGTCCTGGGATAGCGTGCGCGTCTACACACCTCCCACGCCCGCGGTCAACTCCTTCATCGAGGACGGTCAGAGCGTCCCGCGGCGGTTTTACCGGCTGCGGGCCGAGCGGCCTTAGCGCGGCCTGTGTGATCGAGTTGTGACCGCGCCGAAGCCGAAAGCTCCAAAACGCGGACCGCTGCAGGCGAGAAGGGCCACGCCACTCTAGAATCCTTGACCGGTGAAACACATTGCAGACAAGTCAAGTTTCTGTGCTGCGCCAAACGGGTCAAGGATTCTGCTGAGCGAGGCGCGGGAGAGAAGGGCAGGGAGACACGGGGACTCTTCATGGGAAGGCGAGGACTGGATTTGGTCTGAGGCGCGCCTCGCTAGCAGTGCTGGCGAACTGACCGTCGACTTGCTCATCGAGTGAACTGAGGTTGCTATGGGAACACGATCGTCGAGATGCGTCGGATTGGCGTTGGTTTTCTGCTTCACCGGTGCCGCGATTGGGCCCGGCATCGAGGCTCAGGCGCCGCCAGTGCTCGATGTTCAACTCTGCGCGGGGCTGACGGTGACGGGCACGGTGGGCGCGGTGTATTCGATTGATTACGTCACCGACCTGGCCCGGACCAACGACGCGAGCGCCTGGCGCTGCATCGAGTACGTTCAACTGCCGGCAACACCCTATCTTTGGATCGATAGGTCCGCTCCTGCGACGGAACGACGGTTCTACCGTGCCGTCGAGATGGCAGCCCCAGCGGGCATGGTGTTCGTCCCGCCGGGCACTTTTCACATGGGCAGCCCGACGAACGAGGTGGGACGGCTCACCTGGGAAGGCCCCCAGACGGCGGTGACCATCAGCCGCGGTTATTGGCTGGGGCAACACGAGGTCACACAATGGGAGTACCAGTCGCTGATCGGCACCAATCCGAGCGCTCAGTGGCACGCGCAGCGTCCCGTCGAACAGGTGAGTTGGCATGACGCGACCAACTATTGCGCGATCCGCACTGAGCAGGAGCGAGCCGCGGGGCGGATCGCGACGAACAGCGTGTACAGGCTGCCGACGGAGGCGGAGTGGGAGTATGCGTGCCGGGCGGGGACTTCGACGCGATTCAGCTACGGCGAGGATCCGGACTATGCCAAGCTGACGCAGTACGCGTGGTACTACGCCAACAGCTACCAGTATGAGCATCCGGTCGAGCAGAAGCTGCCGAATCGATGGGGCTTGTACGACATGCATGGGAATGTGTGGGAATGGTGCCAGGATTGGTGGTCGGATCGGCTGCCCGGCAATGTCGCGCTCGATCCGCGGGGCCCGCCCACGGGGCTGTTCCGCGTCATCCGCGGCGGCTTCTATTTTAGCGAACCGCCGCAATGCCGGTCCGCGTATCGCCTCATGAGCCCCCTTCCGACCACCAAGAGTCCGGAACTGGGGTTCCGGGTGGTGCTGGCCCCTGGTCAGCCATAGGTGGGGCTGGGTGACTCGACGCTTCGGTCCCGAACCGCCGGATGGTGGGCAGTGGCCTGTCCCTCAAGGAACCTGAACCAAGGCCACGCGAAAGCCCAGGAGGTTGGCCCCGATGCCTGGCCAGTTGCCGCCGCGGGCTGCTGAGCGGCAGTACTGGCCCTGGTCGTACCAACTGCCCCCGCGGATCAGGCGATCGGAGCCCGAGTCCGGACCGACCGGGTCAACCACGGTGCCGCCAGGCAGGAAGTTCATCCAGCGGTCGTGGCACCATTCGTACACGTTTCCGTGCATGTCGTATAGGCCCCATGGATTGGGCAGCTTCCGGCCGACCGGGTATCCCTGGTCTCCCGGGCTGCCACACCAGCACATGTACCGGGCGGCAACGGAACAGGCAGCGCAACGGTCATCGCACTCGAGCGCATCCCCAAATGAATATCGGGTCGTGGTTCCAGCCCGACAGGCATACTCCCACTGGGCCTCAGTTGGCAACCGGAAGTCGTATCCGGTCGGCAGTCGCCCCGCTGCGCGCTCCTGAGCAGCCAGCTTCCCACAGTAGTTGGTGGCATCATACCACCGGACCGACTCGACGGGCCGGTTCAGGTCGCTCGCAAACAGGGAAGGATTCTCCCCCATCACCGCTAGGTACTCCCGCTGGGTCACCTCGTACTTGCCCAGCCAGAAACCGCGCGTCAGCGTGACCACGGTCTGCGGGCCCTCAACACTCGATCTGCCTCGTTCGGTGGTCGGGCTGCCCATGATGAACCGCCCGGGCTGAATCCACACCCAGCGACGAGAGTCCATTTCCAGCGGGACCGTCGGCTCCGCGGCCACCTGATACCAGCGCTCGGAGGTGTGTGCCTCCTGATCGACCCAGTCGTAGACGCTGCTCGGCACCACGACCCCCGCCAAGACGCGCCAAACGTGCGGGTTCGCCAGTTCGGTTCCGAGGATCCAGTTCGTCATCCCAACCGTGCCGCGGATCGTCAACCTGGACCGCACCTGTGCCGATTGGATGATCGGCGGCTGCGTCACGCCTGCAACCCGATAGAAGCCTCCGGACCACGCCGCTTCATCCACCCAGGCGTACGGGCTGGCGCTCACCACGACGCGTGCGCGCTCCTGCCAGTCCTTGATCGGTGCCAAGTCGTCCTTCGCCAGAATCCGGTGCGTTTCGCCCAACTGCCCAGATATCGTCATGCCGAAGCACAGATCTGCCGACTCGATCATCGGATCGGCGGGCTCCGCGATCACCACCGTGGGCGTTGAGGTGTATCCCGAGCCGGTCGTCACCAGGCGGAGTTGGTCGACCCAACCACTGCGAACAAGGGCCACGGCCGTCGCGCCGCTGCCCCCTCCTCCGATCAGCGTCACACTCGGCGCAACCCCATAGCCCGCACCCGGGTCCGTCAGCGTCAACTCCACCACGTACCCTTCCTCGATCGCCGCTTCCGCCTTTGCCGCGCGGGGGACCTGTCCCTGAACATGACCGCCGCCGACCAGCAGCAGGGCGGCGAGGAGGAGAACCGCTCCGACGCCCCACTGGCGCAGGGCGGAATCGCAAACCCGGTGTATCTTCATGATGCTGAGAGGAGACCACTATTCGTGCTGCCGCACAATGCCCGGACCGAAGATGCCGATCAAGGCGAATTGGGGCGGCCCCAGCGGAAACGCGGTGCTCGCCCAACGAGGCGGTGTCCTCTCGATGCGCGCGGGCCGTTCGCGGTTCGGCCCCTGGGCGGGGGGGCTGGGCAACACGCAAGGGTGCGGGGTTGAGAGAGCGTCCTTGCGGCGCCGAGAATCGTTGCGCATTGTTTCACGCTTGCCGGCAATTCAGCGATCGCCCATTCTGCGGCCGGCAAATCAAAGCAGAACCGGCGTCATGGTTTTTACAACTCAGACCTTCGTCTTCTACTTTCTGCCGTTGTTTCTGCTGGTCTATTACCGCCTGCCCTGCGCGTGGCGCAACGTGTGGATCACCCTGGCCAGTTATGTCTTCTACGGTTGGTGGGAGCCGTGGTTCGTTGGCCTGATGCTGTTCACGACCGTGATGGACTTTCTCTGGGGCAAGGTCATCACCCGGCCCGGCGCGACTCGGCGCCAGCAGAGGCTCGCGGTGTTCTTCTGTGTCCTGACGAATCTCAGCCTGCTTGGGTTCTTCAAGTACTACATGTTCGCGGCGGAGACCCTGAACCGGTTGCTCTTGGCGGTGGGGGCGGAGCCATTCCGCGTGCTTCAGGTTGTGCTGCCGATCGGCATCTCGTTTTACACATTTCACTCGCTGACCTACATCCTGGATCTCTACCGCGGACACGCCACGCCGGCAAAGTCGTTCTCCGTGTTCTCGGCGTTTGTGTCGTTGTTTCCCGACCTGGTGGCCGGACCGATTATTCGTTACAAGACGCTGGCCGAGCAACTCCACCAAAGGGAGCACAGCGTCGCGCGGTTTTCCTCAGGCGTCGCGATGTTCATTGTCGGGTTCGCCAAGAAGATACTGCTCGCCAATCCGTGCGGGCAGGTTGCCGACGCTGCTTTCAACGCCGCCCAGCCTGGAGTGCTCGAGGCCTGGGTTGGCGTTCTGGCTTATTCGTTCCAGATTTACTTCGACTTCTGCGGGTACTCGGACATGGCCGTGGGGCTGGGGAGGATGTTGGGATTCGAATTCCTGAAGAACTTCGACGCGCCGTATCGCTCGGGGAGCATCACCGAGTATTGGAGGCGCTGGCATATTTCGTTGTCGAGCGTGTTGCGGGATTACCTGTACTTCGCGCTGGGCGGCAATCGCAAGGGAGAACGACGGACGTATTTCAACCTCGCCGTCGTGATGCTGTTGGGCGGCCTCTGGCACGGAGCCAAGTGGAATTTCGTGGTCTGGGGAGCGTACCACGGGTTCCTGCTCGCCTTCGAACGATGGCGGGGCAAACGGAGTGTTTACAGCGCCCTGCCGCGACCGGGCCGGATCGCCGCGACCTTTGTGCTGACGCTTTTCTCGTGGGTGCTGTTCCGGGCGGACAACCTGAGACTGGCGAAGGATTACTACTCGGCCATGTTCGGACTCAGCCCGGCCGGAGACCTCGCGCCGTTGCTGGCCGCCACGATTTACTCGCCCTACCATTTGCTCATCCTGGCCGTATGTGCGGGGCTGATCTTCCAGCCGCTGCAAGCTCACGACTGGGGGCAGTCGCCGGTGACGTGGGGGCGGGCCATGCTGTTGGTCCCGCTGTTCGTCATTTCTCTCCTGGCGATGTTCTCGCAGGCGTTCAACCCCTTCCTTTATTTCCAGTTCTAAGTCGCCGTGAACCGTATTCGCGATCCGCAATGGTGCCTGATCCTCGTTTTCCTCGGGATCATCGCCGGCGTGCCACTGACCCAAATGCTGCGCGAAGCTCGCCAGGAGGATGGCGTGCGCGCCTTCGAGGTGTTCAGCCAACCGCCCACATCGGCCCACCTCCGCGCGTACGAGCGGAGCCTGGAAGACGCCAATTGGGTGGCACGGTCGTGCCGGCCATGGGTTCAGTTTGCACAATTTGCCTGGCTCAAGTACGGCGGCGAGAAGGCGGCCTTCGGAGAGCCGGGATGGTTTTTTTACAGGCCCGGCCTGAATGACATGCTCGCCCGAAAGGACACAATCAAAGCGGGCGGCATCACAAACGACCCTGTCTCGGCGATCGTGGACTATCGGGATCAACTCGAGACGCGCGGCATACGGCTCATGGTCCTGCCGGTGCCCAACAAGGAGAGCGTGTACCCGGACCGCCTGACGGCCCGAGCCGAGCTCCGGCACGGTCTGGTGGCGCCACGCACTCGGGAGGTGTTGGATCGGCTTCGTGCGGCCGACGTCGAGGTCGTGGACTTGTTCAATGCCTATTCCCAAGCCCGCCAAAGGCCAGATGCCGCATCCCAGGCTTCGCTGTATCTGGCGCAGGACACCCACTGGTCGCCGGCCGGTGTTCAGCTTGCCGCTCAAGTGGTGGCACGTCGGCTCGTCGAGTTGGGGTGGGTTCAGCCCGGCCAGGTCGAGTACAGCGAACGATCCACACCCATACGCCGGTTGGGCGACGTGTTGCGCATGCTCCAGGCGCCCATTATCGAGCGTTGTGTCCGTCCCGAAGCGGTCCCCTGTGTTCAGGTGATTCGACGCGACAATGGAGAGTCTTACAAAGACGCGCCGGACAGCGAGGTGCTCGTGCTGGGCGACAGTTTCACGCGCATCTACGAGCGAGACGAGCCGGGTGCGGCGGGGTTCATTGCGCATCTGGCCAAGGAACTCAAGCGCCCGTTGATGGGACTGGTCAACGACGGTGGCGGGTCGACATTGGTGCGTCGGGAACTTCGCGATCGCCCCGCATTCCTCATGAACAAAAAGGTGGTTCTCTGGGAATTTGTCGAACGGGACATTGGGCTGGGACTCGAAGGCTGGAAGCTTGTTCCGTTACCTCCGGCTGTCGAGTCACCTGGCCACGTACCTTTGAAGACTGTTCGGAAGGGCGCCGACGACGAGGCCGGCGATGACCTCCGCGCCCTCGATCGAGAAGTGATCCAGGTCGCTGCCCATCGAGATGTAGGCGCTCCCGCTGTCGCCGAGTTGGTTGAAGAGATCCGTGCTCAACTGGTTGAGGTCGACTAGATCAGTCTGCAGATCGAACGCCACGTCCCTGACCGCGCTCGAGCGGTCGGCGTAGACTGGCAACACTTTGCCATCGACGCCAAATGCCCTCTGGGCTGGCGGAGTCATCAGGATCGGGAGGCCGTCGAAACCGCGAATTGCCCCAACGATTGCCTTCAGATTGTCGGCATATTCCGCGAGCGTTGTTGTGCACTGGCCGCCTGTGCAGCCGTAAACATCAGCGTGGCCAAACTGAATCAGCACGAAGTCCGGTTTGATCAGGAGCAGCTTCGCATGCTGCTCCGATGTGAGGTAGATCTTCGTGCTCAAGCCCGGCCAAGCGAGGTTCACGACGGTCGCGTCCGGTTTGAAGTCGTCATAGATGCCTCTGCCCCACCCGGTTCCGTAAAAGCCCATAAAGTCCGACACGGTCGAATCCCCGATCAACACGACGACAATCGGTTCGAGTGGCACCCACGGCGTCAGCCGAAAGAAACGCTTCGCGAACGATGGGTTGTCAATTCGATGGGAGAGCGCGCCCCAGACCGCGTCATCGAGGTCGACCCAGTTTCGCAGATTCTCGCTTGCCTGAAACACATACCGAGTTTCGGGAGGCGCCGTTGCCCCGACCCACAATTCGCTCACGTTCTTAGCCAATCCGACCGGATAAGCATCCTCCAAGAGCCGTCGGTTGAGCCGCACAAGGTCATCTCCCTGCGGGTTGGCTGAGAGCAGGGCGACGGTTTCCGGGCGCAGGGTGATGCCAGCGAAGCGCTGGGGTGTGTGAAGCGACGGACCGCCCAGCAGGCCGTTGAGGTCCTCGACAAGGAGCGTTCGCAGAGGTTCGGGGGCGGAGCCGGAGCCTTCGTAACTGGCCAGAGTGGCTCGGGTGGGGCTGGACAACGCGGCGGTCAGCCACACGTCAAACGGTCTGACAGGGTCTTTCAACTTGCCCGCAAGCAGCGGCAGGTCAGTCACATCCTCCACTGAGAAGGGTGTGAAGACCTGGATCTCGCTCTTTCTGATGACGGAAAGCGATTGTCCGAGAGCGGCGTCGGCAAAGAGAGCCAACTCGAGCAGTAGCAGGATCGAACAGGCACGCAGATGAGCAGTCATGCGGGGTGGAGTCGGAGGTTTCAGAAACCGAGGACTTGCGGGCGTTGTTCGAAAATCTGGGCGACGTTGTCCTTGGTGACGATGAGAGGATCGCCGGACTGGCCATCCTCGAACACCGCAGCCAGGAGCTTGCCCCGCCGAAAGGCTGCGACAACATCCGAAGGCCCGCCGATCAGACGCAAATCGGGCATCAGCAACGCAAAGCAGCGCGGGTCCTTCTCATCCCAGATCCTCAGACTCTGCACCTCCGCCGGCAGTCCGATCAAACTCACGATGACATGGCATTCGGGATGCGTCGCGGCCAGTCGATCCACCGAGTCGGGCTGCATCAGGAAACTCAGGGGCGTCGGGGAGTCAGGCGGGATGATGACGGATTGAGGATTGGTGAAGTACTCCGGTCGAATCTCCGGAAAAACGACCTTCACGGTGGAGCCCCCGCCCAATCCCTTGGTGAGGCCGCGCAGCCCGACTCGCTCGTATCGGCTCTTTTCGTTCAGGAATCCTGACTCCTTGGCGAACGGGTTCGAGAGCACAAGGACCTTGCTGTGCGGGCGCAGTTTGGCGATTTGGGCGCCCAGTGTCTCCATCTCACGCTGGCGTCCGCCCAAGGCGGCGCCCTTCTGGCCCGACGGATGCACGAGCACTGCGATCGCCGCGACGGCGACCGCCGCGAACGCCAGAGCCACAAACACGTTCCGTTTCACGCTCACGGAACGTAGCCAGGAATCAGGTCTTGACCGAACAGGGCGTTGATGCCCAGGGGCTCCAAACGCGCTCGTTTCATCCCCTCGGCATGACCGTCCATGCACCAGACATTGGCCGCACGGTTGTGTCGGGCATGCACTTCTTCAGTCGCGTTGGTGCGAAACGTGTGGAACTGCACGCTCCCAAACCCCATGCGGCCCCGGCTGGTCGTGTCGGCCAGATGCACATATTCGGTCGGAGCGACAATCGACGTGAGAAGAACCTCCTGGTGGAACTCGCCCATGGTCACCGATTCCGGCGGATCCGACCAGACGCCGTAGGTGCGAAACCAGTTCGTGCACTCACGGGGTGGGTAGGAGGGGCAAATGAACACTTCGCGCGAGCCGACATTCTGATTGGAGTAGAGGAGCCCGCCCCAGGTGAACTGGGTGTCGAGCGGTGAGGAGATTTGGATGCGGTTCTTGTGTTCGTCAGCGTAAAGTTGGGCGGAGAGCCCAACCTGCTTGAGGTTGTTCATGCAGTGGGTTTGCTTTGCCTTGGCCTTCGCCTGGCTGAGCGCGGGCAACAGCAGACCCGCCAGAATCGCGATGATGGCGATGACAACCAGAAGCTCAATCAGCGTAAAACCGCCCGCGTCCGGGCGAAACCAGCGCGTCTTGCCACGCTCTTGGGTGCGCTTCGTCATTCGGCTCTCCCTCTAGCAGCCTGTCGGACTTAGATCGAGAAGCAAGTGAGGGTGATGGTGGTAGGAGTCGTGGTAGCTGAGATCACG
>MWFF01000051.1 GCA_002071485.1 Verrucomicrobia bacterium ADurb.Bin006
AGGATCGCCGTTTGGCCCGGGCTCGCTTGCGTCCGCCACCGCCGAGATCGAGACGATCGTTTCCCCTTTCAGCGCACGGAAGAAACGGACCGGCTCTCCGGTCTCAGTCAAGTTCACCGGCGTCTGGTCGGCCTGCCCGATCACGATGGCCTCCGGCTTCCAGCGTGGAGTGCCCAGGTCGGTCGTGCTGAACACTTCATACGGAGCATCCTCTACCGTCCCATGCAGAATGAGAGAAACAGTACCCTCACTTGCCGCCGTGATTTCCAGCCACAAATCCCCAGGTCCGTAACTCAAGGGCCCGCCAATCGTCTGAGCCGGTTCTTGCTCTGCCGCAAGAGCTTGGGCGCGGGCCTCAGCTTCAGCCTTCCGCTGGTCATAGTCCACCGTCCGGTCATCGTACACGAACCGGTCCGCTTCGATCCGGTAGACCGGCAAATCTGGAAACGGATTCGCCGGGAAGGGCGGCCATGTGGGATACTGGAGCGAGTAAAAGAGCCCTGGCCGCCGGACCTCCTCAGCCAGAGACTGCGCCATCGGAGTGCTAATCCCAACCAGGGCAAGAAGGGCTAAGGCCGCAGTCAAGATGTGACGCACTACTGGACTGGGCCTCCCCACTCGGTTGCCGTACGCAGGCGGTTCTGGGCGTGAAAGTTCGCTGGGCATAAGTGGTATCACCGGTTTGCGAGGGTGCCTCGTTTGAGTGCTGCTCGGACAGACGCGGCCTTCTACTGGCAAGCGTCCAAACAGGAATGCGGCGGCGAATCCCGCACGGGCACCGAACGCACGACTCGATTTGACACACCCCGTGCATTCCCATGGTTCACAATTAGCATATTCAGTGCCATTTCCAGATCGCATTTCAATCGCGAATGGCAATCACGCAGTTTGTTAAGGAAGACCTTTCCCGCCCACCCTCCCCACACCGGATCGTTCGGCAAGACCGCCACGCCTTCCAAATGGCCGGTTTCAATCGCGGCAATGAGCGTCGGTGCTCCAGCCGAGTTTAGCCGCCAGACCTGCCGCAGTCCCCCCTGCTCATAGGGCCGTCCGGTGACCGCGATCAGGTCTCCGCCGAAGATTCCGGTCTGATCGAAAGCAAGGCCTCCACGGAAGAACTCCTCCGTTGGTGGGGTCAGACTCGCCCAGCTCGACGTCACACCTGTCCCGTCGGCTGAGACGCGACCAATCCGGCCTTCTGCTCCCGGGGCGGCCCCCAAGCCGAAGTAAAGTTGGCCTTGCTGCCAGCCGCCGGCCGACTGCTTGGCAGTTGCGACTTTGACTTCCTCAAGCAGATTGGACACCGACGACCAAGGCGTCACCTGGCCGCTGCTGTCGATCCGGGCGAAATTCCGTGGATTGCCGCCCGTCGCATAGTTGTAGGAGACGATCAGCGAATCGAGCGGCCCGTGGTAATCAATGCCCACCGGCCCGTCGAGTTCCGCTACTGCCACGAACGCGTTGCATTGAATGGTCACCGTGGCTTCGCAATAAGCCGGATCGATCAGGTACTCGCCCGTCAACTCCAGCGTCAGCGTCACCGTCTCGTCGAACTCCGCCAAGTCGTCGTACAACGCCTCGACGGAAATGAGCGCGCTCTCTTCTCCGACAGGGATCGTGATGCTTCCCGGCAGCTCGGTGTAGTCAACCCCATTCGTGGCGGTGCCGTTGATGCTGTACGCCACCGCCAGGGCCTGGTTGGTCGGCCCAGTGCGAAACACCATGAACTGGCCGGGCACCATCGGAGGGTCGTTGTTTGGCCCGGGTTCGGTTGCGTCCGCAACGGCCAAGATCGAGACGATCGTTTGCCCTGTCAAGGCACGGAAGAAACGGACCGGCTCTCCGGTCTCAGTCAAGTTCACCGGCGTCTGGTCGGCCTGCCCGATCACGATGAGGATTTGACACACCCCGTGCATTCCCATGGTTCACAATTAGCATATTCACTGCCATTTCCAGATCGCATTTCAATCGCGAATGGCAATCACGCAGTTGCGGAACTCGCATTGGGGCCAAGGACGGAGAGTCTAGCTCGCATAGCAATCAACCAGCGAGGTCTGACCGCCCTGGGCACCGATGGGGTGTGAAATATGCGGGTTAGCAGGCGTGACAGCCCCCGCGGGGGCGATAGATTCAGGCAGTCAGTCAGGTGAGGCCGCACTGCCTGCTCGAAGGTCAGTGCCATCACCCGCTTCATCGTCCGGCTGGCGGTTGCTCGTCGCCCGGTTTGGGGAAGCGGCCCGGAAACAAAGGCATCGGCAGGAATACGGCACGAAGATTTCTTTCCCGACAGCGCGGGCATCGGACCCGGGCAGAGCCGCGCAACAGGTGGTCAAACCCGGGAGCCGGTGAGAGCCTGTCTGGGGCCTCGAGGCCTCACGACCGCGGCTTGCGGGCCAGCGTGTGAGTGGCGTGCCCGTAGAACACCTCGGCGCACTCCATCATCGTTTCGGACAGCGTCGGATGCGGGTGCACGGCCAGTGCGAGGTCGCGCGCGGTGGCGCCCATCTCGATCGCCAGGACGCCCTCGGCAATCAGTTCCCCGGCGCCATGCCCCACGATCCCCACGCCCAGCACCCGCTCGGTCTCCGGATCGATGATCAGCTTGGTCATGCCATCGGGCCGGTCGAATGTCAGGGCTCGGCCCGAGGCCGCCCAGGGGAACTTGGCCACCTCGACGGGGATGCCTTTCTGCTGCGCCTCGGCTTCGGTCAAGCCGCACCAGGCGAGCTCGGGATCGGTGAACACCACGGCCGGAATCACAAACTCGGGCATGGTCTCGCTCTCGCCCAGGATTGCCTGGACGGCAATGCGGGCCTCGCGTGAGGCCTTGTGCGCCAGCAACACCCCGCCGGCAATGTCTCCAATCGCATAGATCGCCGAATCTTCAGTCTTCTGATTCTCATCGACGACAATGAATCCCTTCTCGTCGCATGTCGCCTTGGTGTTCTCGAGTCCGAGATCGTCTCCGTTGGGCACCCGGCCGACCGCCACAAGCACACGATCGTAGAGTTCTTCGAGTTGCTGGCCCTGGTACTCGATCGCCACTTTGATCTGAGCCCCTTTGGTCGCCATGCTCGACACCTTGGCCTTGACCCGGATCTCCTTGAAGTTGTGCCGGGCGCGCGCCGCCACCGGGCGCGCCAGGTCGGGATCGGCCCCTGTGAGAATCGCGTCCAGCGCCTCGACAACGATTACCTCGCTGCCGAGCGCGGCGTACACCGTGCCCAGTTCCATCCCGATGTACCCGCCGCCGATCACCAGCAGGCGCGCCGGGACCTCTTCGACTTCCAGGGCGTCGGTCGACGTCATGATGCGCGGATTCCCCAGATCGAACACCTTGGGCATGGCCGGCTGCGAGCCGGTGGCGACAATCGCGTTCTGGAACTGCACGAATTGCTGTCCTTTCTCGGTCTCGACGCGCAGGGTGTTCGAGTCTTCGAAATAGCCCCGGCCCTCGAGCACACGCACGCCGCGTTTCTGTGCCAACTGGCTCACACCATTGCCCAGACGCTGCAGGATCGATTCCTTCCAGGCGCGCAGCTTGCCCAGGTCAAGCTGCGGCGGGGCAAACGTCATGCCGCGATGCGCCGATTCTCGGGTCAAGCTGATCGTGTGCGCTGCATGCAGCAGGGCCTTCGACGGGATGCAGCCGCAGTTGAGGCAGACGCCGCCCAGCCGCCGCTCGCGTTCGACCAGCATGACCTGTTTGCCGCGGTCGGCCGCGTAAAACGCCGCCGTGTACCCTCCCGGCCCGGCGCCGACAACGACCAGCTCAGTTTGAATACGCTCCATGACAGGCTCCTCTCCGTTCTCGCGTGCGGGCTAGAGTTTGACCGCGTCCTCACCCATCCCCTCGATCGTCTGGACCAGATCGACCATGAACCGCGCGGCGTTGCCGCCGTCAATGACCCGGTGATCGTACGACACCGCCAGCGGCACCAGCGTCCTCGGCTCGACGTGATCCTTGATCCAGACCGGCTTGACCGCCCCCCGTCCGATTCCGAGGATGGCCACCTCGGGCAGGTTGATGATCGGCGTGAAGTGCGCCCCGCCAATCCCACCCTGGTTGGACAACGTGAACGTGCCGCCTTTCAGATCGTCCAGAGTCACTTTGCGCTCGCGGGCCTTCATGGCCACGGTCTCGAGATCGCGCGAGAGTTCAACCAGCGTTTTTTTGTCCGCATCCCGGATCACGGGAACAAGCAGGCCGGCGTCGGTATCGACCGCGATGCCGATATGATAGTACGATTTGAACACCAGGTTCTCGCCGGTCGCATCGAGGCTGGCATTGAAAATCGGGTGGCGCGTCAGCACCGCGGCCAGCGCCTTGAGTATGAACCCGGTCAGGGTCAGCTTCGTGCCCCTCTCCTCGTAAGCGGCCAGATACTGCTTTCTCAGGGCCAGCAACCGCGTCACATCCACCTCGTCGAATTGCGTCACGCGCGCGACGGCCGCCCAACTCTCCGCCATGCGGCGGCTGATCGTCTGACGCAGCGGCGTCAGCGGCTTGGTGGTGACGGGGCCCCATTTCGAGAAATCGATCGGTTCGGCCGCCGGTTTTGACGGCTGAGCGGCGGTGGCAGCCGGGCGCGCGGCCAACCTCACCAGCCGCTCGATGTAGGCGCGCAAATCTGCCATCACAATCCGCCCCCCCCGCTGACTGCCGCGGATTCGCGTCAGATCGATGCCCAATTCCTTGGCCAACCGCCGAATCGAGGGCGAGGCGGCGGGCGGCGCCGCCGGCTTGTCATCAGCGGAATCCTCCGGCGCACCGGGTTCCTGGGCACCCTCAGGTTCAGGCTCGACCGCCGCCCCCGGTCGCGGGGCGGCCTTGGCCGGAGCCGGCTCGGACCGGACGCCGCGGGCCGAAGCCACGGCGGCCGAGGCCACGCCTTTCGAAGCGCCTGGAGCTCCCTCGCCGCCGAGCGTGAGGATGCGCTGACCGATGCTGAGCTTGTCGCCTGGCTTGACGAAGACTTGCGCGACGGTGCCGTCCGCCGGCGATGGAATCGACGCGACGGCCTTTTCGTTTTCGAGTTCGAGCAGGGGTTGGTCTTTCGCGACTGTGTCGCCTTCCTTGACGAACACGGTCACGACCACGCCGGAATCGGCCCCTTCACCCAGCTTGGGCAACTTGATGTCCATAAACAGTCTTCGGAACAACGCCGCAGCATTGCGTTTCAGTGACAAATGGAAAGCAAAATCAGCGCCCGCAGTCCAAACGCACCAGCACGCAGCCGCGCGCCGGCACGCGCGCCGCAAAGGCGTTACGGAACCGTCCGAGATTCTTCTGGCGCCACAGGTCGCGCACGGGCTGCCGTCCCTTCACGCCGAGATCGGACCACCGGGCCGTCACAGTGGTCTCCGTCTCTCCTTGATTGAAGAGGCCAACGGCTTTGTCGCCATCTTCGAGGTTCTTCACCATGAGGAACGTCTCCTCGCCCGCCGGGATCACACGGGCGCACTCGCCCAGCGGATCCTGATCGATCTCGATCACCTCGGGGTTGCAGAGCACATTGACTGTGAACGCGTCCAGGTGGTTCATGTCGCCACTGAAAAACAGCGGCGCCGCCATCAGACACCAAAGCGACATGAACGAATACTGCTCGTTGGGCGTGAGCGGACACGGGATCGGCTCGCCCATTCCGCGCGCGTTGCCAATCAGTCCGATCTGGATGTAGTCCGGATCATTCCAGCTTCCGGGCTTCGAGTGGGCGCGGTACTCGGCGTTCTTGAGCGCCACCTCGAAGACGCGATCCAACTCGAATCCCAAATCGCCGGCCGTCCGCCAGCAATGTCCGCCGACTTCTTCGCCCCATTCCCAGACGTTCCCCATGCCGTACTGGCAGAGGTTGAAGACGATGTCGCGGTTCTGTTGCTTGAGCAGGTCGCCCATCAACCGGTAGGGCCGCTTCAGCGTCTCCAGGCTGTGATCCCCCTTGACCACGCCATCGTACGAACACCAGTCGTATTTGAGAAAATCAAAACCCCACTCGGCAAACTGCCGCGCATCCTGCGCCTCGTGCTCGTGGCTGCCGGCAAACCCGGCACAGGTCAGCGGCCCGGGTGAAGTGTAAAGGCCCGCCTTGAGCCCTTTGCCGTGGATGTAATCGCTCAAGGCCTTCATGTCCGGGAAATGCTTGTTCGGCACAATGTTGCCCCGATCGTCCCGCAGCGGCCCGACCCGCAGCGAATCCCGGTTCTTGGACGCGTTCATCCAGCAATCGTCGATGTTCACATACTGGTACCCCACGTCGGCCATCCCGCTGCTGACCATCACATCAGCGGCCTGCCGCATCAGTTCGTCTGTGATCCGGTCGTAATGCGTGTACCAGTGGTTCCATCCCATCGGCGGCGTCAACGCCAGCGTGTCGCCGCACACGATCTTCAGAGTGCGCTTGTCGTGCCCGTGCGAGTTCGCCGCCCGCAGTGTCACCGTGTAACTGCCGCGTTTGAGCGATGTGCCGCTGATGATCCCGCTCGACGCGTCCAATCGCAGCCCGTCGGGCAGACCGGCGGCGGCAAACCGGATTGGGCGCTCTCCGGTGGTCGGAATCCGGTACAAAAACGGGTTCCCTGGACGACACCCGTAGACCCGCGGCCCGTTGATCCGCGGGGACGGCCCGGGCACAGGCGTCAGAATCACCGCCGGCTCGGACGGTTGGGCCATGGTCTTGGGCGTCGCGCCGGCAACTTGAAACCGCGCTTCAGCCCAGTTCGCATGGTCAAATGCGATTCCGTCTCCCGCGTCTCCCACCGCCAGGATCAAGGTCTGGATCCCCGTGACATCGAGGTCGACGGACTTCGCCGGCTCGCCCATCTTCATGGTGCCCGATTGCCACAGGGTGCGGCCGTCGCCCACGATCTTGAATGTCACCGAGGCCTTGGGGTCGCCCGTGGCGTCGTCGACCCCAACCGCCGCCTGAAACCGGCTGGACCCGCCCGCCAGGTTGATCCAGAGCGTGCTCTTCGCGTGGGTCCCGACGCCGTGCTCGAACTTCTGGCCGGCAATCGAGAGCGGCTGCTCGCGGATGCCGCGGTCGATTTGCGGAGTGCCATAGCCCTGACGCATCGGGGTGAGATCAAGGGTGTGCAACCAGACGGTCTCCGCGGCGAAACCGCCGACGCAAGCCGCCGTTGTGAACCAGGAAAAAAGGAGTTGTTTCATCGAAGTGCCTGTCGTTCTCGTTCTGAGCGCCAAGAACCGTGACCCTGTTGGAATCCGGATGAGCGCCAAACGTAGGCTGGGGGCGCCTTGGTCCACAAGCCCGAAAAGCAAGAACCCTGCATGAAGCCGTCTCGCCGTTGCTCGACACAGCGGGCTGTCGATGCCAATACTCGGCTCATGCTATTCCTTTTCCGCTCTGTGCGCCTGCATGTGGCCGTCTGCATTTTGGGCGCGACGATTCCTGCTGCTCGATCGGGGCAGGCCGCCGTCTTGCCCGGGCTCGTCAACGTGCGCGACCATGGCGCCGTGGCGGACGGGCGCACCCTGGACACTGCGGCGCTCAACGCGGCGATCGTTGCGTGCGCCGGGGCCGGCGGCGGCCAGGTGCATTTCCCCCCGGGCCGCTACCTGTCCGGCACGCTCCACTTGCGCAGCGGGGTCACGCTGCATCTGGATTCCGGCGCCCGATTGATCGGCACAACGAACCTGGCCGAGTACAGCCAACCGAACGTACCCGACGTCCTGCCCGAGGCCAGGTGGGGCAAATGGCATCGGGCACTGATCCTGGCCGAGAACGCGGAAGACCTCGGCATCGGCGGACCCGGAATCATCGACGGCAACCGTGTGTTCGACCCGACAGGCGAGGAACGGATGCGCGGACCGCATACGATTGTGCTGGTCAATTGCCGGCGGTTCACCCTGCGCGACGTGACCATCATTGATTCGGCCAACTATGCCCTGTTCGCCCAGGTGAGCGATTGCATGGATATTCGCCAGGTCACATTCATCGGCGGCTGGGACGGCGTCCATTGGCGCGGCGCGCCGCAGCGCTGGTGCCTCGACGTCCGAATCACCGGCTGCCGGTTTTACACGGGCGACGATGCCATTGCCGGACGGTACTGGGACAACACCGTCATTTCCGATTGCATCATCAACTCGTCCTGCAACGGGATTCGCCTGATCGGTCCCGCGACGGGCCTGATCGTCGATCGCTGTCTGTTTTACGGCCCGGGGGAGGAGCCTCATCGCACCAGCCGCGAACAGCGGCGCACGAACATGCTTTCAGGCATCATCCTGCAGCCCGGCGCTTGGGACGCCACCCAGGGTCCGCTCGATGATGTTCTGCTGTCGAACAATACGATGCGCAACGTGGCCTCTCCCGTGACGCTCTGGATCAAACCCGGCAATACCGTCGGGCGCGTCACTGTCGCCGGCCTGACCGCCACGGGCGTCTATCGCTCCGCGCTCTCCGTCGAAAGCTGGGCCGACACACCCGTCACCAATGTCGTGCTCCGCAACCTGAGCGTCGAATGGGCCGGAGGGGGGACGGCGGCACAGGCGAAGCAACCGGTGAGGGGGCCCGGGGTCGATGCCCGTCCGCTTCCCGCCTGGGGAATCTATGCGCGGCATGTCGAGACACTGACAGTCGAGGATGCGCGTCTGAGTCTCGCGACGCCCGACTTGCGTCCGGTGATTTTCGCGGAGAAGGTGGGGCGTCTTGTGCTCGACCATGCGCGCTTCCCGCGTCTTGACGGCGTCGAGCAACCGGTCGCCACCGACGAGGTCAAGTCCCTCACCGTCGTTCCTCCGTGACCGTCCTGACCGCGAACGCGTCCGGAATCCCGGAGCTGTTCACCCGGCTCGGGTTCGAGTAGAAGGTCATCCATGACACACTGGATTTATGCGGGGATCGCTGTTCTACTTGTCGTCTCCACGCTCGGCACTCGAGCGGTCACTGTCTCCGGCGAGGAGTTGCACGAAGCGCGCAGATGGGTTGCCGCTCGATTCCTAGGGCGCGCCCCTGCACCAGCCCCGGACCCGGGAACGGGCTTGGCGGTCGACGCGTCCTCGACCGAGAACGCACGGGGAGGCCAGCGGCTGTCTTTCTTCACGACCGACCCGCCGTTTTCGTTTGTTTACGATGGGCGCCCCTCGGCCGAGGCCATCGCGTCCTGGCAGCGCGCCCTGCGCTCCCGGGACCTCGATGACCAACGCACCGAGCACTCGCTCTGCTTAACCGATCCGAAGACCGGCCTCGAACTGCGCTGCGTCGCCGTCGAGTATCGCGACTTCCCCACGATCGAGTGGACTCTGTATTTCAGGAACACGGGCACCGTCGACACGCCCATCCTCGAGCAGATTCAGCCCTTGGACGCGCTGATGGACCGTGGCGAGGGCGGCGAATTCCTCCTGCATCATGCCGTCGGCTCCCCTGCGGATGGCAACGATTACGGGCCGCGCGAGACGCTGCTCGCCCCGGGCACAACCCGGCGCATTGGCGCTGCCGGCGGGCGGCCCACCAACACCGACTGGTCGTACTTCAATCTGGAATGGCCGCCCGGGCGCGGCCTGATCGTGGTCGTCGGCTGGCCCGGCCAGTGGGTAGCCGAGTTCGCCCGGGACACCGGACTCGGCCTGCGTTTGCGCGCCGGCCAGGAACTGACCCGCTTCAAACTGCTGCCGGGCGAGGAAATTCGGACACCTTTGATCGTGCTGCAATTCTGGCAGGGAGACTGGATCGGTGCGCAAAACGTCTGGCGGCGCTGGATGATGGCCCACTCGATGCCCAAGCCGGGCGGCACCCTGCCGCCGCCGCAACTGGTCGCATCGAGTTCGCGCCAGTTCGACGAGATGATCCGGGCCAACGAGACAAACCAAATCCAGTTCCTCGACCGCTATCTCGAAGAGGGATTGAAGCTCGACTATTGGTGGATGGACGCCGGCTGGTATATCCATCACGGAGGCGGCTGGCCGCGTGTGGGCACCTGGCTGGTGGACACGAACCGCTTTCCGCGGGGGCTCCGGGCCGTCTCGGATCATGCGCACCGAAAGGGCGTCAAAATCCTCGTCTGGTTCGAGCCGGAGCGCGTCACGGCCGGCACCTGGCTGACGGAGAACCATCCCGAGTGGGTCTTGGGCGGTGCCCAGGGCGGTCTGTTGAATCTCGGCGACACCTCGGCGCGCCAATGGTTGATCGAGCATGTGGATCGACTCCTGACGGAGCAGGGAATCGACCTCTACCGCCAGGATTTCAACATGGATCCCCTGCCCTTCTGGCGAAAGAACGACGCCCCCGACCGCCAGGGCATCACCGAGATCAAACATGTCACCGGCTACCTGGACTACTGGGACGAACTGCGCCGTCGGCATCCGAACCTCCTGATTGACTCATGCGCCTCGGGAGGACGGCGCAACGATCTCGAGACGATGCGTCGCGCGGTGCCGTTGTGGCGCAGCGACTACGCGTACGAGGCCATCGGCCACCAGTGCATGACCTACGGCATCTCGCTCTGGCTGCCCTTTCACGGCACAGGCACCGTGGCCACACGCAATGCGCCTTACTACGGCAGCGGCGTCACCCCCGTCGAACCCTACGCCTTCTGGAGCAACGTCACCCCGAGCCTGGGCTGCGGCTTCGACATGCGCGAGCCACTCGATTACGCCGCCCTGCGCCGCCTTGTCGGCCAATGGCGACGGATCGCGCCCAATTTCTCCGGCGATTTCTACCCCCTCACCCCGTGGTCCAGGGATGACACGACCTGGATGGCCTGGCAATTCCATCGGCCCGAATCGGGACGCGGCCTCGTGCAGGTCTTCCGGCGCCACAACAGCCATTACGAGTCGGCTCGCTTCCCCCTCCGCGGCCTGAAAGCCGAGACACTCTATCGTGTCGAGAACGTCGATACAGGCGCCGCCACGGACATGGCCGGACGCGAACTCGCCGAAGCCGGCCTGCCGGTCTCGATCGCCGAGAAACCCGGCGCCGCCGTTCTCACGTACACCGAGATTCAGTAGCCAATTGACCCGGGAACAAGTCCCTCTCAGAATCCTGTGGACATGAACGCGTCTCTCCGTCCCGCCAGGCTGTTTGCGCAGTTGGCCGTCATCGTCGCCTTGAGTCGTTGCGGAGCCGCCCAATCGACATCCCCTGCCGCCCCCGAGCCCCAAATCGCGGGTGATAAGGCGCTGACGGCCAGTCCCGGGCCGGTCTCGATCGACGGCCGGCTGAGTGAGCCGCAGTGGGACGGCGCCGAAGCGATCCGGTCCTTCTCCTTCCCCTGGTCATCCCGGCCCGCACCGGCGACCGAGTTTCGGGCTTGGGCGGACGCAGACCACCTCTATTTCAGTTTCACGGCGGAGGACGACGATCTGGTGGTCGAGACGCGGTTCGACGGCGAATCGACGCTCGATCGCGAGGATCGGGTCGAGATTTTCTTCGCCCGCGACGAGGCGCCAGCCCGGATGTTTAACGGAGTTGTGACTGCCGCGAAGCCGAAAACACCAGAATGCGGACCGCGGCGGGCCAGAAAGCAAAATCGCGCCTGCCCAGGAGAATCTGAGGAAGGCAAGACTGTGTCGGGATGGAGAAGTTCCCCGAGCGATCGACCTTTACCTTCTGCCGCCCATCCAGGCGCGGTTTTGCCTACTAGCCCGGATCAGGTTCAGCGCGGAGCCTCTGATCGATCCGGGCTAGCCCGCTACTATTGCATCGAGATCGATCCCCTGGGGCGTGTGCACGATTATGCCGCCCAACACTACCGTCAGTTCGACAGCTCCTGGAATTGTCCTGGTCTGCGCGCGGCGGGCACGCGCGGCTCGCGCGGCTACACAGTCGAAGCCGCGGTTCCCTTTGCCACGCTCAGCGACTTGATGGGTCGTGCAACGGGACCGGGCGCGACACTGCGCATCGGTCTGTTCCGCGCCGAGTTTCGCCCCGGCGCCTTGGGCGATGCGCCGGACAACTGGATCAGTTGGGTGCGGCCCGCGACAACCGAACCGGATTTCCATGTGCCATCGGCGTTTCGGGAGTGGCGCATCCCGGCCTCCAGCGACGAAGCCACACCCGCCTTTCGCACCCGCGGCATCGTGCTCGTGCCCGACGACCTATCGCTGGCTGACTGGCCCGATCGGGCGGCACAGGCCGGCCTGACCACCATCGCGTTGCACCATGGAACTTCCCCGGCTGCGGTGGCCGCGTTCATTGGGTCGCCGCCCGGACGCGCCTTTCTCGATCGCTGCGCGCAGCTTGGCCTCGAGGTCGAATACGAACTGCACGCGATGAACGAACTGCTGCCACGCAGCCTCTTCGCCGCGGAGCCGCTCCTTTTCCGCATGAACGAGCAGGGCGAGCGCACCGCCGACGCCAACCTCTGCGTGCATTCAGCGCGCGCGCTCGAAATCGTGTCCACCAACGCTCTCCGGCTGGCGCGCCAGTTGCGCCCCACCACCGGCCGGTACTTCTTCTGGGGCGACGACGGTTTGCCGTGGTGCCGGTGTCCGCGCTGCCGCGAGTTCACGGAATCGGACCAGGCGCTCATCCTCGAGAACCACCTGGTGCGGGTGCTGCGCCAAATCGATCCCGCGGCCCAACTGGCGCACCTGGCCTACCACAACACGCTCCCCGCGCCCCGCCGAGTCAAAGCCGAGCCGGGTGTCTTCCTCGAATTCGCCCCAATCCACCGCAGCTATGACAAGCCGTATCACGAGCAGACCGGGCCGGACGTCCGCGACGCGCTGGCGGCACTCGAGGCGAATCTGCGGGTGTTTCCGACGCACAGCGCGCAGGTCCTCGAGTACTGGCTGGACGTCTCCCGGTTTTCCGGATGGAAACGCCCCGCGGTCAAGTTGCCCTGGCGCCGCGACGTGATCGAGGCGGACGCCGCCACCTATGCGCGCCTGGGAATCCGGCACGTCACGACGTTCGCGGTCTGGATCGACGCCGATTATGTCCGGCGTTTTGGCGAGCCGACGGCCCTGGCCGAGTACGGCGCAGCCCTGCGCAACCGCTAGCCCGAGATATGCTTCATCGGGCTTTGCGGAGTTTCATATCCGACACGCGCAGCGATTTGAAATGTCCGCGCTAACCGGTGAATCTGAGGGCTACGCCTGCTGTTCTTCCTTGGCCTTCTTGGCCTCGGCGATGACTTTCTGCTCCATCTCCTTGGGCATCTCCTCGTAGTGATCTAAATCCTCGGTGTGGGCAGCGCGTCCGCCGGTGAGGGAGCGCAGGACGGTCGAATACTGGTAGAGTTCCATGGCGGGAACGGCGGCCTTGATGACCTGGAATCCGCCGGCGGTGTCCATGCCCAGAATCTTGCCGCGCCGGCTCGAGAGATCGCCGATCACGTTGCCCATGGCGTCGTCGGGGACGCGGATTTCGACGACATGGATGGGTTCGAGCAGGCAGGGGCGTCCGGCCATGAAGGCTTCGCGGAACGCTTCTTTGCCGGCGATCTGGAAGGCGATGTCCTTCGAGTCCACCGGATGCATCTTGCCGTCGTAGAAATCGATCTTGAGATCGACCACGCGATAGCCGGCGAGAATGCCCTCGGTGCAGGCGGCATTGACTCCCTTCTCGACCGACGGGACGAAGGCGCGGTCGACGTTCTGGCCGACGAGGCTCTGGGTGAACTCGACGCCCGTGCCGCGCGGTTTGGGCTCGATGCGCATCCAGACCTCGGCGAACTGCCCGGCGCCGCCCGTCTGTTTCTTGTGTCGATACTTGGAATCCGCCTTGGTCTTGATGGTTTCGCGGAATCGAATGCGGGGGGCAACGAGGTCGAAATCGACCTTGTAACGGGAGCGAAGCCGCTCGGAGATCACCTGCAGATGCAGTTCGCCCTGGCCGGAAAGGACCGTCTGGTGCAGCTCGGAATCGACCGCGTACACGAAGGTCGGATCCTCCTCGTGCAGCGCGGCCAGGCCTTGGGCGATCTTGTCTTCCTCACCCTTGGATTTGAGTTTGAGGGCGGCGTGGATGTTGGGCTTGGGGAAGGCCGCCTTGGGGAGCCGGAGGTTGGTGCCCGGCGCGCAGAGCGTGTCGCCGGTATGGGTGTTCTTGAGCTTGACCACGGCGCCGAGGTCGCCGGCGCTGAGGCTGTTGACATTCTGCCGATTCTTGCCATTGAGCACGAGAATCTGGCCGATCCGCTCGCTCGTGTTGCGGTTGGCATTAAACATCTCGCTCCCGAACCGCACCGTGCCGGATTGAACGCGGAAGATGGAGACCTCGCCGATGTGTTCTTCGTTGAGCGTCTTGAAGACATAGATCACGGGCGCGGGATCGGTGAGCTTGACCTGAACCGACTGATCGTTGGCGTCGACTGCTTCGAGTTGAGGGCGATCCAGAGGGGACGCCCCGTACTTGGCGATGAAATCCATGAGGCGCGCGACGCCGACGTTGGTTTCCCCGGAGGTGGCGAAGAGGGGGATGACCTCGCCTTTTTGGACGGCGGTGTGGAGGCCGGCGTGCAACTCGTCTTCCGAGAGGCCGCCTTGCTCGAAAAACTTCTCGAGGAGTGTGTCATCGGCCTCGGCGATGTGTTCGATCAACTCCTGGTGGAGGGCTTTGGCCTTGTCGGCCCACTCGCCGGCGGCGGCGGCCTCGGTCAGTTTGCCGGTGCCGTCGGTAGTGTAGGTGGTGATCACGCTGCGCATCACGTCAAGCACCTGGTTGAAGCCGGGGCCTGGATTCACGGGCAGGGTGATTGGGAACACCTTGGATCCGTAGCGCTCGCGCAGTTGCGAAAGGACGCCATCGAAATTGGTGTGCTCCTTGTCGAGCATGTTGACCACCAGCATTTTGGGGAGACCGAATTCGGTCGCGTACTGCCAGACCGCATTGGTCCCCAGGGCGATGCCGTCGATCGGGTGGACGACCACAAGAGCGAAGTCGGCGATTCGCAGCGCGGCCATGGCCTCGCTGATGAAATCCATGTAGCCTGGAGTGTCGATGATGTTGAACTTCTTCCCGAGCCAGTCGGTGTGGAGCAGGGTGGCGTGGATGGAAATCTTCCGCTTCTGTTCGCTCTCGTGATAATCGGACACGGTGGTGCCGTTGGCGATGCTGCCGAGGCGTCCGATCATCCCGCTGCAGGCCAGCATGGCCTCGCCGAGCATGGTCTTGCCGCACGTTGCGTGGCCGCCGATGACAAAACTGCGAATGTCCGCTGATGCGTACTCTTTCATAGACACTTGAGCGCTTCGAATCTGGGTCCGTCTTCTCTAAAAGCCGCTTTTGTACGGGAAATCCTGTCGTTCGCCAGCAAATTCGCAATTTTTCGGATTGAACTTGGGCGCCGAGTTCCTACGATGCGTGCCTCTGTTGCGCCCCTGGGGGGACGCCACGCAGTCGAACACCCATGAACAGCTACAATATCGCCGTGATAGGCGGAGACGGGACGGGCCCGGAAGTCGTCCGGGAAGCCATCAAGGTCCTCGATGCCGCCGCCCGCAAGTTCTCGATCCGCCTCGACTACACCCATTTTGACTTCGGCGGAGACCGTTACCTCCGCACTCGGGAAGTCCTCCCCGACAGCGCCGTCGCCGAGTTGCGCCAGTTTCCCGCGATTCTCTTGGGGGCCATCGGCCATCCGGACGTCAAGCCCGGCATTCTCGAGAAAGGCATTCTCCTGCGTTTGCGTTTCGAACTCGAACAATACATCAACCTCCGTCCCGTGAAGCTCTACGATCAGCGCTTCTGCCCGCTGCGCGACAAAGGACCGCAGGACATCGATTTCGTGGTGGTGCGCGAGAACAACGAAGGCCTCTACACCGGGGTGGGCGGGTTCGTGTTCAAGGGCACGCCGAACGAAGTGGCGGTGCAGGAAAGCGTCAATACGCGGCGCGGCATCGAGCGCTGCCTTCGCTTCGCATTCGATCTTGCGCGCAAACGGCGCGGGGGCGCGCCCTGGCCTGGGCTCAAATCCGACGATGTTGCGGCGGGCAGAAAGGCCCAACTGACCCTCTGCGGCAAGACCAATGTGCTCACGTACGCGTTCGATCTTTGGGAACGCGCCTTCCACCAGATCGGGCAGAAGAACTATCCCGACATCAAACGGGACTACGCGCACGTCGATGCGACGACGATGTGGTTTGTGAAGAATCCGGAGTGGTTCGACGTGATTGTGACGGACAATCTGTTCGGCGACATCATCACCGATCTCGGGGCGATGATCCAGGGCGGCATGGGCATCGCGGCGGGCGGGAACATCAACCCGACAGGCACCTCGATGTTCGAGCCTATTGGCGGCAGCGCGCCCAAGTATACAGGTTTGGGGGTGATCAATCCGCTGGCAGCCATCTGTGCCGGCCAGATGATGCTCGATTTCCTGGGCGAGACCGAAGCGGCTGGTGCAATCGAGAAGGCCGTGATTCGAACCGTCGTCGAGAAGATCAAGAGCCTGGCGGCGGGCAAGATGGGCTACAGCACCTCGCAGGTGGGCGACCTGGTCGCAGCGGCGCTCTGAGCCGCGCCTTGCGCGGCGCGGAGACAACAAGACACAAGCGCGAGGTGTTCCCGCGGACGGGGTCGCCTCCCTACTGCAGCTTGACCAGCAGTTCGTCGTTGGTGCGGTGTTTCTTGAGCGCGGCGAGGAGGGTTTCCATGGCCTCGACCGGCTGGAGGTCGACCATCATGCGGCGGAGCTTGCGGATGGCGTCGATCTGGTTGGGTGGAAAGAGCTTCTCTTCCTTGCGGGTGCCGCTCTTGGGGATGTCGATGGCCGGGAAGAGCCGGCGATCCGAAAGCTTCCGATCGAGCACCAGCTCCATGTTTCCAGTCCCTTTGAACTCCTGAAAGATCAGCTCGTCCATGCGCGATCCGGTGTCGACAAGCGCGGTGGCCACAATGGTCAGGGATCCGCCCTCCTCGATCTTGCGCGCGGCGGCGAAAATCTTGCGGGGGATTTCAAGCGCGCGGGCGTCGACGCCGCCGGTCATGGTGCGACCGCTTCCGCCATGGACGCTGTTGTAGGCGCGGGCGACGCGGGTGATCGAGTCGAGGAGGATGAACGTGTCACGCTTGGATTCGACCATGCGGCGACAGCGTTCGATCATGAAGCGGGAGAGGCGGACGTGGGTTTCGAGGTCCTGGTCATTCGAGGAGGCGACGACCTCGGCCTTCACCGAACGCTGGAAGTCGGTGACTTCCTCGGGGCGCTCGTCGATCAACAGCACCATCACATGCACCTCCGGGTGGTTGGTTGTCACGGCGTTGGCAATCTGCTTGAGAATCGTGGTCTTGCCCGTGCGCGGCGGGGCGACGATGAGCCCGCGCGTTCCACGCCCAATGGGTGTGACCAGATCGATGATGCGGGTCTCGAGCAGGTCCGGGGCGGTCTCGAGCCTGAACTTCTCGAAGGGGTCGATGGTCGTCAGGTTCTCGAACCGCATCGCTTTGGTGTACTCAGCGAAGGGCAGTCCGTTGACTTCGAGGACCTCCTTGAGCTGGGGGCTGCTGCCGCGGTGCGGCGCCTGCAGCGTGCTCTTCACAAAGCAGCCCTCCCTCAAGTAGCACTTCTTGATCGTGTCCGGCGTGACGAATACGTCCGTTGGCTTGGGATGAAAATGCCCCTCGGACGTCCGCAGGAAACCGAAACCTTTTTCCGAGATTTCGAGATATCCGGAACCGGTTTCCGGCACGTGGCTGTTGTTGCTCATAATGCTTGTGTTCGCGCCCCGTCGATCTCTCGCCGGAGGGGCTCCGCTTGGCTGCGCCTTCAATTTCAATTTTCGGGAAAACCGCCGGCCGAAGAGGTTCATGGAACCGGGTTGCAGGGCCGAACAGTTGGACCTAAGACGAGCAATATCTAGGTCCAAAGCCGCCCGCCCGCAACATTTATTTTGCGCGCGGACGAGTAAGCTTGACGCTTTGCCCCCGCCTGGCCTTTACTCCGGACAGACAGTGCCTTGAATCATATGAACCCCGATCTCAATTCTCATACTCCTCTCCGGCCATCCAGTTCGCGCCGCGAGTTTCTAAAGACCTCGACGACAGCCACGCTTGGCGGCGTGTTGGCGGCCAATCTCGTCTTCCCCCAACGCGGCTTCGCCGCAAACGCGGACACGCTCAAGATCGGGCTGATCGGGTGCGGCGGGCGCGGCACCGGGGCGGCCAGCCAGGCGCTCAAGGCCGATCCCAACACGGTGCTGACATCCGTGGGCGATGCCTTTCCCGAGGCGTGCCAGAGGGCGGTGCGGGCCTTGACGAATGACTCGACGCTGAAGGAGCGCGTGCAGGTGACTCCGGAGACAACCTTCAGCGGCTTGAACGCATATCAGAAGGTGATCGACAGCGGCGTGGACGTCGTGCTTTTGGCGGCGCCTCCCGGCTTTCGCCCCGAGCATTTGAGGGCTTCCGTCGCAGCCAACAAACACATCTTCTGCGAAAAACCGATGGGCACTGACGCCCCCGGCGTCCGCTCCGTGCTCGAATCCGTGGCGAGCGCCAAGGCCAAGAAGCTCGCCCTCGTAGCCGGTTTCTGCTGGCGGTACGACTTCGCCCGCCGCGAGTTTTTCAAACGGGTCCACGACGGGCAGATGGGGGAAATCCGGGCGGTGTATGCCACTTATCTGACGAGCCCGGTCAAGCCCATGCCCGCCGCCAACACGCGCCCCGCCGGGATGACCGATGTCGAATGGCAGCTTCGCAACTGGTATAACTTCACATGGTTGTCCGGCGACGGTTTGGTCGAGCAGGCCTGCCACAGCGTCGACAAGATCGCTTGGGCCATGAATGGGGCGCTGCCGATCAAGGCGGTCGGCAACGGCGGACGCCAGATTCCGAACAACGAGGGGAACATCTACGACCACATCGACGTCTTCTACGAATACGAGAATGGGGCGCGGGCATTCATGGCGCAGCGCCAGATCAGCGGCTGTCACAGCGACAACTCGGACTATCTCATGGGCGCCCTGGGCACCGGGACCATTCGCGGTTGGGACGCCCCGATCATCCGGGCCAAGGAAGCCTGGAAATACCGCGGCGACAAGAACGACATGTACCAAACCGAGCATGACGAACTCTTCGCCTCAATCCGCAAAGGCGAGCCGATCAACGACGGCGTTTGGATGGCCCACAGCACGCTCATGGCGATCATGGGGCGGACCGCGGCCTACACGGGCCAGGAGATCACCTGGGAGCAGATCATGAACAGCCAGGAGAAGCTGGTGCCGGACAATATAACCTGGGACATGAGCTTTCCGATCACGCCCCTGCCCATGCCAGGCCGCTCCAAGTTCGTTTAGCTGCGGGGTCAAATCTTCATATTGGTGCGGCCTGCAACGTGAAGCGATGGATTCGGCATGAGGCCTGGAAACTGCGGCAGGCGGCCTCGGCCCTTGCAGTAGCGGCGGTGTCGGGCGACGCGGCGGTCGGGGCAGCAACGCCGGTGAACTAAAGTCCCCAGGGAAAACCCATTTGCATCATCGCCTCTCCCGGTCGTCCTGAGCGGGTGCGAACGGGCGAGAGCCTTTGTTTCTTCGAGAACCAACCGAAGACATCCTGACAATGCCCCGTTAGACATTACCGTAACCAAGAGGCGATGAAACCCGCGTTCCCTTCACAATCCCTGCAGAAAAACCCCACCCCTTCACCGGAATCAAATGTGAAGATGTGACCCCATGCTTGGTCACCCCATGCTTGGTCCACTGATGCGGTCTCACCACCGTCGCTACAGATCGCTCATGCCGTTCCTCGGCCTGGTCGCCCCGTCTTCTCCCAGAGGCAGGGGCAGCGCCGGATCGGTGACCGCGCCGATCTTGACGGCGAAGCTCGATTGGCTCTCGATGTCCGAATCCGTCACCATGTGCACGTCCAGGAGTCCGTCGCTCATGTATCCCGTCCGGAGGTAGTTTTGTTCCGCCAGGCTCAGACTCCAGCCCTCCAGCCAGAGGAGCAGCTCCTGCCTCTGGGCGGGGCTTCCGCTGAAATGGACCAGCAGGTCGATGTCACTGCCCGGTCCGGCGGTGGCGTTGGCCGTGGAGCCCATGAGGTAGACGGCCCGCACGCCGAACCGCTCGGGCTTCAGGCGCAAGGCAAGCTGCTCGGCCATCCGGTGCCGCCATCGCCAGAAGTCCTCCGACCCTGAGGCGGTGGGGCGGTGCGCCACGATCGGCTTCTCGGGGACCACCGTGGGTTCGACGAGGAATCCGACTGCCTGGCCCAGATCGGCATTCATCAGGATTCGGAGCACATGACCCTCGTTACAGGAGGGCACATCCACGACTCGCACCACGTCGGCGAGGTGGGCGTATTCAGGCACTACGGCACCCAACATGTTGGGCGAGCTGTTCAGGAATGGTTCGTTGAACACCACGTTCTTGTCATCCGGATAGAGCGGGATATAGCGGATGGCGGCCTCGACCATGTCCTGGAAGAAGTGGGTGCCGAAGGACAGTTCGGGAGAGTGGGCCCCCTTCTGATGGGCGATTTCGATCAGTGCAGCGGTGTTGCTGATGTCCGAATAGGTGACCCGCACACCCTGCTTGATGTCGCCGCGGCTGCCCCAACGCCCCGGTCCCATCAGAATGAACCTCCGCTTGGGCAGGAGGGTGTTGATCCGCCCGACCGCGCGGCCGATGTCCACCAAGGCGTCCAGGCTGGTCTGTTCGGCGTACCGCTGAGGTGAGACATAGACAATATGCGTAATGTCCGGGACCTGCCCGTTCGAGATGAAGCGGTTGGCCGTGAACAGGATTCTCTCCGCCGGGATATCCTGCGGTATGGCGCTGGCGGACACGTCGTTCTCTGTGTACTGCGAACGGCACTGCAGCAGATAGAACGACTGGCCGTCTGAGGCGAATTCGATGTCCACAGGGGTACCCAGCCCCTCCTGCAGGACACGCAACATGGAGTGCACCCGCTGGACGAAGTCCGTGCGATGGATAAGCCCCTCAAAGGTCACGACCAGTTCGTCGCGATGCACATCGAGATCCAGGGCGGAGGCCTGGCGGATGTTCCCCTCCTTGTAGACCGAGACCCAGTGGTGCAGGTTGGGAATTTTGTCGCCGTATTCATAGAGGAGGTGTTGTAGGGGGACCGTCTCGAAGGCCTGGGTATCCAGATTGATGACATCGACCCGGGACGGCGAATAATGCCGAATCTCGTCTGGGGTGACGTTGACCCGCAACGCGGGTTGGCCCGGCGAGAGGAGTACCGGGTAGTCGCTGCTGACGCGGTCCACCGCGCGTGTGCCCAGGCCCGGCACCAGGCGGACCAGGCCGTCGTCGCGCTTGAGCCGAGGCGACCAGCGGAACTCGTTGCTGCTGAAGGCCACTCCCGCAAAGGCCGGCATGAGGTACGGTCCCACGCGGGTCCCCACAACCTCCTGGATCATGATGCCCATCTCCTCGCGGAAGTCGGTGAGACCATGTTCGGAGCGGTAAAGTATGGGGTCTGGGCCGAAGACCGAGGCGTAGACCTCGGCGATGGCGTCCGACAGGGCCTCCAGGCGAGACTCCTTGCTGCCTCGGTTGGCCAGGAAGAGGCTCTTGTACTTGCCTGAGAAGGCGGTTCCCACACGATCCTCGAGCAGGCTGGAGCTCCGCACGATGATCGAGCGTTCGCCCATGTCCTCGAGCGTCATGGCCAGTCTTCTGGAGATGTCGTCCGGGAAATGCGCGTGCTTGAAGAGCTGGATGATGTTGGGATACTCGATGCGGACCTGCTCCAGATTCTTGTACTTCTGCTGGTTCACATCCTCGAGTTCATTGTAGCGGATGAATTCCGTCATGCAGTCCGCGGTCATGTACCAGGTCTTGGGTATCCGGATTTCCGCGAAAAGCCTCTCCTGAGCCGCGGCCCTCTTCAGGATGTGCTGCGAGAGGAAGAGCCCCGTGCTCTTGCCCCCCAAGCGTCCGTTGCTCGCGGAGGGGTAGATGATGTGCGTGGCCAGGTCAAAGAAGTCGGCGACACCCAGGTGTCGTTTGGCGATGTTGATGAAGCTGGCGTCGTCCGAAAAGAACCGTCGGATCAGCGAGACCTTGAGCCACTCCTTGGTGGAGGGGGCGAGGAGGGCCTCGCTGGGCGGCAGGGCCCGGTAGCGGAGGATGGCGTCGATGACCGCGCCCAGCGGCGCATTGCCGGTGTCCACGGTTTTGATCAGGAAGCTCAGTTTGTTCTCCTGAATCCACATGTGCAGGCAGGAGAGAATCTCCTGCTCGTTCAGATGACGGGCTGCGATGGCAAACACCTGATCGCTTGCCGCGAACATGTTCTCCCGAGACTGCTTCTGCTGGGGACTATTGGCTTCGGTCACCCCATCCGTCTGGTCCCCCGCCAGATCGACTCCGAACATGTTCAAGACCTTGCGGGATTCGTTGACCCCGCGCCAAAACAGGTGGTGGAGCATCTTGCGCGAGGTGTAGAAGTAGAGCTTCTGGTCGCTGCGGCGGAGCAGGTCTACGATGACCCTCCATTGGGGCTGGGGTGGGGCGGCCAAGCCGTGGTGAGGTGCCTGTCTCTCGACCAAAAGACTCCCCAGTCTCCGGTGGTAGACGGTCTGACCGATACGGTCTGCGATCGTCCGGATGAGCTTGCTTTCCTTCTCCAGAAACAGCCCTTCGGGCGAGGAGGGCATCTGCTTGACATAGGAGACCTCGACAAGCCCGACCGTCTTGCTCTCCACCCGGATCGGCGCCGTGTCCTTCCACGGCGTCTGGACGTACCCCGGAGGCTCGAAGATTCTGTCCTCACACACGAGCTTGGCCTGACAGAACTCGGGATACTGCCAACCGCAGGGGATGGTCGCGATCAGGTCTCGAAAGATGTCGGGCAGCGGGCGGGTCTCACTGGCCAGCAACTCCTCCACCTTGTAGAGGCAGTCCAGTTCCTTGGCCCGTTCCCGCAACACACGGAGGGGGTCGGTTTCCTGGTTCTTGTCACTCATAGCTACCGGCGTGTCCGGCTTTGAGCCGACGCCACGCTGAGGCCCGAGGAGGACCGGTCCGGCCGCCCCAGGCCTCTCGCACAGGGAGGGGAATGGGCCTCTCAGGCCCAGCCTCGCTGCCGAACGGCCTGGGCTACCCTGTCGACGGCGATGACATACGCCGCGTCCCGCATGGTGAGCTTTTGTTTGCGGGCCAGTTCGCTCACCGCTGCAAACGCCGCGGTCATTTTGGCGTCCAGCTTCGAGAGCACCTTGTCCTTCTCCCAAAAGTAGTTGGCGTTGCTCTGCACCTGCTCGAAGTAGCTGCACGTCACGCCGCCCGCGTTCGCCAGGAAGTCGGGCAGCACATAGATTCCGCGCTGCTTGATGATCTCGTCCGCGTCGGGCGTGGTCGGACCGTTAGCTCCTTCGACGATGACCTTAACCTTCTGTGAGATGGTCTTGACGTTCTCCCGGTTGATCTGGTTCTCCAGGGCCGCGGGCAGCAGGATGTCCACGTCCTGCTCCAGCCATGCACTGCCCGGCAACACCTCATAGCCCCGCTCGCGGGCCTGCTTCTTGTCGATGCCGCCGAACTTGTCCGAGATGGCGCGCAGATCGTCCAGGTCGATGCCGCCCTTCTTGCGGTAGGTGCAGGCGGTCTTGTCGGCCTGATCCCAGCAGGCAATGGCGACCACGGTTCCGCCGAGCTGGAGGAAGAGCTGGACGGCGTACCGGGCCACGTTGCCGAATCCCTGCACGCTGGCCGTGACCTGGGTGGGCGAGAGCCCCATCTCCTTGAGGGCTTCGCGCAGGACATAGACGACCCCGAAGCCCGTGGCCTCGGTCCGGCCCAGAGAGCCGCCCATGCCGACCGGCTTGCCGGTGATGAAACCGGGGTAACGCCCGCTGTGAATCGTCTCGTATTCGTCGAGCATCCACAGCATATGCTGACCGTTGGTCATCACATCTGGAGCGGGGACATCTGTGACCGGACCGAGGTTCTTGGCGATCTGGCGGACCCAGCCGCGGCAGATTTGCTCCTGCTCGCGCATGCTGAGATGGTGAGGGTCACACACCACGCCGCCCTTTCCGCCGCCCAGGGGGATATCGACCACGGAACACTTCCAGGTCATCCACATGGCCAGGGCCCGCACGGTGTCTATGGTCTCCATCGGGTGAAACCGGATGCCCCCCTTGGCCGGACCCCTCGCATCGTTGTGTTGCACGCGAAAGCCCTTGAAGACCTTGACCTTCCCGTCGTCCATGTGGACCGGGATGGTGAACTGGTACTCCCGCATAGGCTGTCGCAACAGATCCCTGATCCCCTCGTCCAGGTCCAGAAGGGAGGCGACCTTGTCGAACTGGGACTGTGCGGTTTGGAACGGATTATACGAACCTGTCTCCATTGATCCTTGCCTTTCTTTCGACGGACTGTGGTCGGACAGCACAGCGCTTCATTACTGCGCGCGATCCTGCGTGTCAACAAACCGTTGCCAACAACAAAAACGGGAAAGGGCGTGCTCAGTTGAATGGAGCCATTGATCGAGCGGAGGCTAGCCTGGATTTCCACGGACCACCATTAGCCTAAGTTTCCGCCTTGCCGGTCTGGGGCTTTCATCGCCACCACGCCA